>JAFUNW010000125.1 GCA_017472905.1 Bacteroidaceae bacterium | reverse complement strand
TGTTGAAGGTGTAAGGATTTTCAGTGGAAACCTCTTCACCGGCAGCATTGACCCATGCAGCGAAATGATAACCGAAGTTTTCGGATGCGATAAGGGTCACTTCATCGCCTTCTGAGAATACTGTAGCGTTCGGCTTCAGCGTAACTTCTCCTGCTTCTTCCGATTCAATGGATACGTTCAGGCTGTATTGTTTTACGTCTTGGGTAGTTCCGTTTACGACACCCTCAATGACGATGTTTCCGAAGCCCACTTGTTTGTTGTCGGCCAAGCTGTAGAGGTTCAGGCGGAGTCCGCAGAGTCCGGCACTTCCGGCGATGTCGGTCAGCTCTTTGCTGTAGGCTGTTACGGCATCGTTACGCTCGGGCTTGATTCCACTTTCGATTGCGGTGGTTGTACCATCGCCGTTCACCCATGAAACGTCTACCAGACCGCCACCGGTTCCGTAGCGAGTGGTGTTGAATGAAACTTTGGTCGGAGTGAAAGTCAATCCGTCTTTCGGAATGATGTAGAAGTTCACTTGGTTGTCATCGTTGGCACTTCCTTCGTTGGCAATGGTGGGTTGGAAGAGTGTTTGGCTCAGACGTGCACCGGTTATTTTGAGGGTAGCTCCATATTCGGTATAGTTGTTCTTGAACCATCCGGTAGCATTTTCGCTATATACACCTACTTGTCCGTCTACGGCTTGGTCGAAAGCGTATGTAACGGTAGCAGCTTGGTTTTCTACAGTTTCAGGAACAAATGCGGCCTTTCCGGTGAAGTTGATGTTGTTCAGGTTACCGGTCGTTCCGTTTCCTCCCACGCTGTTGAAGGTAATAGTCATGATGTACTTACCCTTAGCGATGGCGCTTGTACGGAGAGAATAAGGTTTGTACTCGCCCCAGTTGCTGTTGTTCTCAATAGCTTGTGTGTCGCTCCATACGGTTTCGCCTGCTTCGTTTGCAATGGCGAATGTGATACTTACGTTATCCTGTTGGGTACCTACACCGAAGTCGATGTCGTAGTACTGTGCATCGATGGTGTTGTTCAACTTGTAGGTGGCGTATTCTCCGTTAAGCATCCAGTCGATGTGGTTGTCGCTTCCGAAGTTGGCGCGGCTTCCATGCAACTCGCCGTAGCGCATGTTGAACGGATTGTTTTCATCGTTGGGGATGTTGTTGATGATTTCCACCTCTTCGTAGTTGGCTGTGATGGTTGTGTTCTCGGTGATGGAGAAGGTGTAAGTATCTTCCGTTCCGAGTACGTTACCGGCAGCATCCGTCCAGTTAACGAATGTGTAGCCCAAATTGGTAGTTTGAGTAAGTACGATTTCGGTTCCGGACTCATACAAGTCGCTCATCGGTGCGGGAACGGCTGTTCCGGCTCCTGTCGGATTGATGTTCGTGCTCAAGGTGAACATGTTGCTGACGTCTCCGGAAAATTCCTCTCCGGTAAGTTTGATGTAGTCCATGTTCCAGTTGCTGGAGAATCCGTTGCCGAAGATGAGGCGTACGATTACTTTCTCACAGTCGGTTGCAGGAATAGCAAGTGTATTGGCGTTGTAAAGCCACCAACCGTTGGCTGTGGTAGCTACTTCACCAACCACCCAGGTCGTACCGCCATCGGTACTGATGACTGATTGCAAAGTGGCCTCGGCATTGTTTCCGTAGGCATTGGCCAGTTCCATCTTGATGTTCGTGTATCCCTTTGCGGGGAATTGTACTTCGTAATAGTTTGCATGTTGCGAAGCATCGGTGTAATCCGTAATGTTGTTGCTCTCTGTGTCGTTGGTAATGCGGAAAACTTGGTTTTCCCATCCGCTGCAAAGCTCCCAATAACGGCTTGTAGAACCGGTTACAATGTAGTCGGCAGCATTGCCGATGGCACTGTTGGCTACAAACTTCGGAGCACCGGCATTGAACCATAATGCGCCGGTTGCAGCCCATTCACTTTCGTTTGGAGTGTAGACTCCTTCGGTCACGTCGTATCCGCTGTCGAATGTCCAGCTCGCTAACTCGGTTTGAGCCATTGAACCGACCGACATTCCCAGCCCAAACAGCATGAGACCGATTGATTTTAGAACTTTCATGATAAATTGTTTTAATTAATAAATGATATTTGTTGTTTGATAATTCTTTTTTGCCTGCCTCGTTTGTCAGGCGAGGCAGGTGGTTCTCCTTCTTTTAAGCCATATTTATTTGGCTACAATCTTCTTTCCTTTAATTATGTAGATGTTACCTTTTTCGGGAGTGTGGATGCGGCGACCAAGCAGGTCGTACATTTCGCTTTGCTCGGTTGCTTGTAAATTCTCATCTGCCATCGTTTCGATTCCGCTGGTTGCATCGGAAGCCATGCCGTGAATGTAGACATCGCTGAAACAGATGGTCTTTCCTGTGGCTGCGCTGCTATACCAAGGGTAGATGCGAAGATAAATGCTTTGACCGTTTTGGATGCTTACAACGGGAATGGTTTCCACCGGATAGACGGTGTTTCCGGCCATGCTGGTCAGTTCTTGAATTAATGTCGCATCAGAGAATTCCTCATCGGTAGCATAATAGATTTTGCAACGCATACCGCTTCCTCCGGCACCGGCAACATAGAGGCTGATTTTGTCAATGTCGATTTTGGTATTGGCGGGTGCTGTCATTCCGAACTGGATGTAGCGGGTAGACACTTCGTCAATTTCTCCTGCAACCCAAGTACCTCCCTCGATGAGGTTGCGTTGTACACGGTAGGAGGCGTCTCGTCCGGTTTCAGCCGGCCAAACGGCCGCTTTGTTGATGTTGGTGTATTTTTGCAGCTCCATGCCGACCCAAGTCTCCTCGACAGCCATGCAAGGACCGGTCACAACAGGATTGGCATCGGCTGTCAACGGCCAAAGTACGGATACCTCTTCGCCACCGCTCAGGTCGATGCATTCAGCAGTAAGGGCCAACTCACGGCTTACGTTACCATCACCGACAGTGAGCGTACCGCTCAATGTTCCCGGTTGGGTAAGCGTTGTACGAATGTAAACCGAAGAAATAAGGTTGCCGCCTGTATAATTGGCAGTAACGCTTTGCGCGTAGTTTGTTTTATCTGTAGAAACTTCGAAGCCCTCGGAAACGGAGAAAGTAAATGTTCCGGTAGAGTTGGACAGACCAAAAGCCGAGATGTTGAACTCCTTAGTTACGGTTTGTCCGGCATAAGCTTTTCCGAAGTCACCTGTAGTCGGGCTGAAGGTAATATCTGTGCCTACAATGATGTGTTCCGCCAAAATGCCTTGCTCTTTCATTGCTTGCGCTGCAAGGCGGGCTATCAAAGTAGCGCCCATCTTCTTAGGATGTGTACTGTCGTCTGTGCAGAACAAGTTGGCCGTACAATAGCTTTCCCCGTAGCTCAGGTACATGTCGCGGGTCAAAATAGTCAAATCAATGACGGGAACATCTTCATACTCGGCTGCAACATCGCGCAGGGCTTGTGCATAATCGTGGGTGTTGTCACTCTCGGGTACGCTGCCCTTCGTGTTGCTTCCTAAGACACTGAAGGAATCCCCCAAATCGTGCATACCGTTTCGGCGGATGGTATTCCCACTGAAGTATTTGCGGCATATCGGAGTGACTATGACGGGCTTTCCACCTTTGGCCTTTGTCTCATCAATGTATGCGCGTATGAACTTTTTAAAAGTTCCGCTTGCAGTGGTACCTCGGTAGTCGATTCCATCGGCGCTGCCTCCGATGGATACGGTGTATGCCTTTAATGTATCACCATCCAAGCCACCGTTTTTCTCATCGTTGTGTGCAAATTGTATGAGTACGTAGTCTCCTTCGTTGACTCCGGCAATAACTGTTTTCCAATAGGCCGATTCCTGATAGAACGACTTGCTGGATGCTCCGCTTTTGCCTCGATTGTTAATCGTGACGAAGTCGGCATTGAAAAATTGCTGTAGCATTTGACACCATCCACGTTTGTCTGTGGAATTTTCATCGTAGTCTGCCATTGTTGAGTCACCGATCGTGTGAACTTTGACCTTTTCGGCTTGAGTTGTGCCCGCTAAAAGTATAAATAGGGCGAGAATAAGAATTTTGCTTCGAGTAAGAATTGATTTCATAAGCAGCAAATAAAAATTAAATAGTTTTTCTGCTGCAAAATTAACGTGATTCTTACGATAAGGGGGTGAAAATTGCGCCAAAGGAGGGGAATATCCTTTCAGATGCAGGTTAAAATTGTGTCATTGTGCCTCTTGGCAATTTTTATACTCCGATGGAGAGACCCCGATTGAAGCCTTGAAACAGCGGCTGAAGTACTTCGGATCGGAGAATCCGCATCTGTAAGCAACTTCTGTGACGGGCAGATTCTCGGTTAAAAGCATTTGGCAAGCTTTTTTGATACGCGCTTCGCGCAGGAAGTCGAGCGGAGTGACTCCCAAAATCGACTTCATCTTTCGGTTAAGTCCCGAACGACTTGTTGCGGCTGCCGAAGCCATGTCTCCGATGTTGATATTGGCATCTCCAATATGTTCTTCCACGAAATTCATGATTCGTTTCATGAATAACTCCTCTTCAAAGGAAAGATTAGAGGATGGCATGAGTTCTTGCGGCTTCTCTTCTTCGTTTGTTTCGGTGTGTTTTTCTTCCGGACGATTGATAAGTTCCAGATAGGCGTTGAGGGTCTCTTTTTGCTGCCGTTTGATTCTCCTTATATATAATAAGGTGTAAATTACCGCTGCGATGATGCTTATTCCGGTAAGGATGTATAGCAAGAGCGCCCATCCTGTTTCCCAGAAAGTCGGTTTGACGATGATGGTCAGCGTGCGGATGTTGTCGACCCACACTCCGTCAGCATTCGTAGACTGTATCATCAGTGTGTAGGTGTCCGGTTTCATGTCAAGGAACGTTGCAGAGCGGTTTTTGCGTATGTTGTTCCAAGGAGTGCTGTTTTCATTTCCTAGGCGGAAAGCGTAATGAATGCGGTCGGTCTCCGTATAGTCCAATGCGGCGAAGTAAATGGTTAAGTTGCGCTCATGCGGTTGCAGTATCAGTGTGTCGCAATCGTTGACAGCCATGTCGATTTCTTTGTTTTGTACGGAGATTCCTGTGATGGCGATGGGCGGAACATAGTCGCTCTTTTTCATCATTTCCGTATCGAGCGTAAAGGCCCCATCATACAGTCCGAAAATCCATTCTCCGTTGGGAAGTTGCATCGGGTGTGCGTCTGAGAATCTACAAGGCTTTTGGAAAAAGCCGGCATCGAAGCTGTTAATGATTTCTTCGTAGGGATTTAGAACAATAATCTGGTTACTGCATACAATCCAGATGTTTCCTTTGTGTTCGGTAAGCGAGAGTGTAACATCGGATGGCAGTCCATTTTTCATGTTGAAGTGCTTAAACTCCAACGTGTCGGCCAATAGATTTTCTGTTAGCAATTGGTTTACTCCTCCGCTTTCTGTACTGATGAAAATGTGGTGGCGGCTGTTTTCCAGAATGTCCATTGTGGCACTACAGCTAAGACCGGTAGCTCGGTCGGCTTCCTTGGTATGTTGCTTGAATTGTTGCTGAGAAAAGTTCTCTCCGTTCGGAATTTGGCTGATAACCAATCCATCGGTCGTGGCTGCCAATAGAATATTGTCTTTCGTAATGTGTATATATCGTACGCGTTGGCCTATTTTCTTGGGATAGCCGGTCAGTTGGTTTCCTGCATGGATGAAACGTGGCTCTTCGTTTTCCGGATTGACTATACAGTTGAGCCCACCGCCTAATGTGGCTATCCATAAGCGGCCGTAGTAGTCCTCTTTGATGTCGTAAATGTTTTCGTTGTTGAGAGAGAACGGTTTTTCTTCTGCCCGAAAGTTCTTTATTTCAAAATCTCCGTTTTCTTTCTCTGTCAGGCGGTACAATCCGTTGGGTTTGCTTCCCAGCCAGATACTTCCTCCGCTGCTTTGCGTAATGCAGTAAACGGGTGCTTCGAATTGCGTATAGGTAGGGTGGATTCGTCCGTCTTTCCCTAAATATCCCAATAGGTTGTTGTTGCTGTCGTAGAGTCTGACGGTTGCATCTTCCTTACTTGTTATCCAATAGCGCATGCTGTTATCCGAGAAGAAGCAGCGTATTTGCGAGGGATGTTCTTGCGGGAATGGTTTGATGGGACATTGAATAAAATTCAATTTGTAAACACCATCCAACGAAAGCAACCACAGGTTTCCTTGCTTGTCAGTATAGCAAAAGCGGATGGGAGATAGTTTGTTGTTCGTATTGTATAACTTGTTTTGCCCTTCTTTTTCATCGAAGTAATAGATATATCCTTCTTTTGTGATAGTCCATTGCGTTCCAAATTTATCTTTGTATGCCATTTGACCGGCATTGTTTTCAGAAAGGATAATGCTTTGTTTTTGGGAAGCCAGCGTTTCCCGAACGCTCTTCTCTTCCTCGGGACGTATATTCCTAAAAGTGTAATCTCGTGTGTCGAAAACGAAGAGTGTATCGTCATTTTTGCAATAGATATCCCCGTTCTCGGCCAAGCGGAAGTCGCGAATGCGGTTTGTGGTTACGCAACATCCGTCTCCGACCTCTGATTTGAAACATTGAAATTCGTATCCATCGAATCTGTTGAGTCCGTTCCATGTTGCTATCCAGATGATTCCGCTTTTATCCTGTTGAATTTGGGTTGTATGCCATTGTGAAAGGCCGCTGTTTTCGTCATATTGGGTGATTTTGCATAACGAGCGCAACTCCTCCGGCTGTGCGGAAGTAGAAAGAGAGCAATATAGGCAAAACAGAATGGCCCAAACGATTTTTGTAAAGCGGATTCTTCTCATGTTGGTCCTTTTATTTTTGCAAAGCTACGCATAAAAAACGAGAAAAAGCGTTTTTAAATAAGAAAAAACGCTTTTAAATCCTTTAATTCTGCTCGATTGTTACCATCACCTTGTCTATTCTGGCTCCGTCCATATCGATGATTTCCAAATTGAAATTGTGCCAAGTGATTTGTTCTCCGGTCTGTGGAATGTGCTCTAGCTGTTCTACTATAAGCCCTCCCAATGTATTGCAGTTCAAGGCTGTGTTCAAATCTTCTCGCTCGAAAAATGAAAGGAACTCGTAGATGGGACATTGCCCATCGGCCAACCATCCTTTGTGATCCTTTCGTTCGATAATGGATGGAGTGTCGGTAGCTGTGTCGATGCTTCCGACCAGTCCGGCCATGATGTCTTTCAAGGTAATGATGCCTTGCAAACTTCCATATTCATCATAGACGAATGCACGGCTGCTCTTCTGTTCTTTCATTACCTCCAACGATTTGTATACAGTGAGTGTTTCCGGTAGATAGAGCGGTTGGGTGATGACATTTGCCAGAGCGAAATCTTTTTTGTTAAGGTTGAGAATCAGTTCCTTCAGTGTGACGATTCCACAGATGTGCTCCAAACTACCGTCTTTGACGGGGTAGGCTTCAAAGAGGTTTTCGTGTATAACCTTTTGAACCTCTTCGGCAGTCATGGTGATGTCAAGGCAGACAATGTCTTTGCGGTAGGTCATGAGGGAAGAGATTTTCATATCTCCGAGAATGAAGACACGTTCCATGATGTCTTGTTCAACTTCTTGTACTTCGCCGGCTTCAGCTCCCTCTTTGATAATGGATTTTATTTCTTCTTCCGTCACTCGGCTTCCTCCTTCGCGGATACCCAAAAGACGGACAATCAGCGAAGTGCTTTGCGAGAGTATCCAAACGAACGGCATCCCTATTACAGAGAGTATATACATGGGCGGAGCCAATACTACGGCCGCTCTGTCAGCCAGGTTCAATCCGATGCGTTTCGGCACCAGCTCGCCGGCTACAATCGAAAGGTAGGTGACGATGATTACAATCAGTGTTTGTGCTACGGGTTGTGTGTAAGTTGTCGGCAATCCCCATTGAGCGAGGATTTGTGCAAAGTCATTGGCCAATACATCTCCCGAGTAGAGACCGGTAAGGATGCCGATGAGTGTGATGCCGATTTGAATCGTTGAAAGAAAGCGGTCTGGCTCATCGGACAACTTCAGGGCTGTTTGTGCTGCACGATTGCCCTGCTTGGCTTCGGTTTTCAATCGTGACTTTCTGGCCGAGATGAGTGATATCTCGGCCAGAGAAAATACGCCATTCAGCAGTATCAATAAAATGATGACGGT
>JAFUNW010000124.1 GCA_017472905.1 Bacteroidaceae bacterium | reverse complement strand
CATACCATCAATAAATTCGCAATGGTCTATCCACACGTGTGTTGCCCCATAGTTGGAAACAAGGTCATAACCACCAACATCTACACTTCCCGGACCAACGAATTTCAAATTACGGATAATGATGTTTTCATTGGTGGTATTCATTTGAAAAATACCGGAATTACGATAAGCTTCCGTTGCATCACCTGCATAATCTATGATTGTTTGTCGGGTATGCCATTCACGTTCTTCATCTACTTCTCGACCGTTACTCAGAGTTCCTCCCGTACCTGATGAGCTGGAATATTGTCCTAAATTTGCGTCTTCAAGAACCTGTTTCAATTCCGGTGTAATATACCATTGGGTACAGATACGGGCATTGTTTCGTCCAACAATCGTTTTATTCGACTGATTATACATTGATATACTTTTAGAAAGAACAAAATCACCCTTTGAACCATCCAATACAATGATATCGTTATTCGCAATAGCATTGGTTATGGCATTCCTATCGTCTCCTCCACTGCTATAAAGTACAATGGTTTTAGGATTTTCCACCCGGTTGCCACCATCTACAATATATCTTGTCCCATTTACATCACTACATGTTGCCCAACCAAAAGATTGATTGGAAAAGTAATCTGCGGCTTCAGTCTCTCCCGTTTGTGCTTGTGCCACTACGGTCATAAAGAGTAAAACAACTCCCCAAATTTTATTGCCTTTTTTCATGGCTAGTCATTTAAATTATACATAAATTACTGTTTCATTATCTTTTTCTTGCCTACTTGAGAGAAATGAGCTAACAAGAATCCTACTAAAAATATTACAATCGTTCCTAATACAATAGCCATGTATTCGTGTATACCGGAATTAGGCAATCCAAGGAACTCGGCGGCTGAAATCCAACCAATAACGATTACGCCACATATAGTACCTATAACCGCATCGATATTACGAGCCTTACGTGCAACATACCCTAGTAAAAACAGCCCCAACATTCCTCCACTGAAAATACTCGACAATTTCCACCATGCATCTAAAATACTGTCTACATTCAACAAAGCCAAAGCTATGATAATACCTAATACACCCACAACAAGACTTGAAATCTTCAACACATACAAGTCTTCGCGGTCAGTCGTTTGTTTGCGAATGCGTTTATAATAATCGGTTAGAATAATCGTAGAAGAGCTGGTTACACTAGTAGCAACCGTACTCATACCTGCTGCAAAAATAGAAGCGATCAATAAACCCGTCATTCCAACAGGTAATTGATTGGCTATAAAATATGGAAATACGTAATCAGCTTTGAGCGACTCTGCCGGTAACAAATCGGGATAGACTTGATAATATGCATACAAAGCTGTGCCAATCAGAAAGAAAACAGCCGACATCGGAATGTAAAGATATCCTCCGAAAAGGGCAGAAAATTTTGCCTCTTTTTCACTTTTAGCCGCATGATAACGCTGTACATAGTTTTGGTCTATACCATAATTTTGCAAATTGATAAAGATACCATAGATCAAACATACCCAAAATGTAGACGAACTGATACCCCAATCAAAACTTCCTAAATCAAACTTATGGTCGCGAATACCTATTTCAAATGTTTGTAAGGGACCTTCCGGCATGCTAAATAGCAAAACTGCCAAACAAACCAATGCTCCACCTATGAGAATAAAACCTTGAATGGCTTCTGTCCAAATAACCGCCTTCACTCCTCCCAACATGGAATATACAATAATGGCAATGCTAGTAACGACAATAACCAATTGAATATTCCATCCCATCAACACATTCATAGGAAGAGCCAAAAGAAAAAGAATAGAACCCATACGGGCTATTT
>JAFUNW010000123.1 GCA_017472905.1 Bacteroidaceae bacterium | reverse complement strand
TAATCAGCGCCGCTGATTAAAAAAGTAGAGCTATTGGGTGGAATGTTATAAGGTGTCGTTTTCTTATATTCTCATGGTCAACGAGTTTTTTCAAATTGTCCCTCTGTTTTTCCTAATCAGATAATCAGGGACTTATGAACGTACTCTGTGTCTCCGTGTCTCTGTGTGTTTATAAAAGGTCGATTATGACACACTCACAAGTATAATGATTCATTGCAGTCGTTTATTACAACTGTTTTACCGGATAGCAATAGAAAATAATGATAGGGAATTAAACTTCGAACAGGCTGTTTCCATGAATCTCCTATCGGGCAGAGGCTTTGGATGTTGAAACGAACTTGGCCGGAACACCCTTTTTCTTGGCTGCGGCTGCAAATTCGTGAGGCGTTATTTCTACCGGTTCCAGCATGAATTCGGGGATGTTGTAACTGCGGAGGAAACGGAGGTAGAACTCCGGGTCTTTTTGTGGAAGTTCGAATGCTTTATGCGCTTTGCCCTGTTTGTCGAAATAGGCGAAGTAGAGCCGCGTAAAGTTGCCATCGTCTCTTCTGCTGCTGAGCAGAATCCATCGTCCGTTGCTGGACCAACTGTGGTAGCTTTCGGCTTGCGGACTGTTGATGTTTTCCAATAGACGGGTTTCTCCGTTTTTCAAATCCGTCAGGTAAAGGTCGGCGTCCGGATGCCAGATGTGGAAACATCCCCATTTACCCATTGTGAATAGAAGGTATTGCCCGTCCGGACTGATGCGGGGTAGGGTGGCGCTTTTTCCTTGCTCCGATGCCGAATAAACCAATTGGGAGGGACCGAACGTACGGGTATCCGGATCGAAACTTCGACTGTAAAGGTCGTATTTGAACTCTTCATAGCGTAGGGCAGCTTCGTAGTCGCGTGGAATGGTATCGCTGAAAATCATGCGTGCGGAAGCATAATAGAGTGTGCGGCCATCCGGACTCCACCAAGGGTAGGTCTCCAGTTCGTTTGCTTCAGCAGAGATGAGGCTTACTTCATTCTTTGCTACATCATAAAGTATGAGGTCGCTTTCTGTGTCCTGTACTTCAATTTTGTCTGCCAATTTGGTGTGAAACGATTGTCCGGTCAGGTTGGTCGAGTATGCTATGAGTTTGTGGGTCGGATGCCAGGCGGGATAGACTCCGGCACTGATAATCTCTTTGCTATTCAAGTTGATTTTTTGTGGAGTTCCATCCTTTACAATCATGGTTCCTCCGTGTGCCTGTCGCATGTGGAATTGCATGTTGTCGGTTCGGTAGTTCTGATAGGCATGACAATTGATGCATTGTCCTTCCTCTTCGGTTTGTATCAGCTCGTTGCTGTAGACCACTTTCTCTTCGAAACTGCTCACGTGGCGTTGGTTGATGGTCAGTCCTTCGTATCCGATGTACGAGGGGGAGATGAGCCGATAGGAGATGTAAGGGTCTGTTTCCTCTTCCGCTACGTACATTGCAAAAGCTTTGTGTCGGGTCCATTTTTCTTCACTCTTCGAATATACAACAATTCGGATGGAGTCTCCTTTAGCTGCTTCCATCATTTGTTTCCACTCTTTCTCGGGAATAACTACCTTGTTCTTTTCTCCGAAAGTCTGTTTTCCTCCGGGCCAAGTGAATTCGGCAACACATTCTTCCGCCTCTGACACCATGAAATTCAGCGGTGCGATGTTTGGCGGAATGGTGACTTGAATATAATCGGGAGTGATGATGGGTAAGGAACTCTCGGAGGTGTAGTTTTCCGGAAGCGAAGGACGATGTGTGCATCCGCAGAGTAGAAAAAGAGAGGTCAGGAATGGGACAATCAGTTTGTTCATTGCAAAAAAGAGTTAGGAGAATTTCGCTTGCTGAGAATAGGACGTTTACGATTCTATTTAAAAAGAGGGTATCGGGGCCATCCCGAAGAAATAGTACCACCAGAACGTGCGACCGTGTTGCGCCTTGACCGCTTCTCCGGCCTGTTGCTCGGTCTGTCCGTATCGAACTTGCGTTTGTACTGCATTGAAGAATGCGGCATACCTGCTCTGCAGATTTTCTCGGTCGAGGGGCAGTTGGCTTGCAAAAGGAGGTTGCTCAAGAGTGGCGTAGAGAAATGCCGCTTCTTGGTAGTGAATGGGAATTTCTTCGTTCGGGTGTAAAGCTACGTATTGGAAGAAACGGGGCCAGAACAGTTGACTGCTTTTACAGAGCATCGCATAGTTCAAGGTAACCTCTTGCAACGGTTTGCTATCAACGTTCATCGTTGTGGCAAAGTTGTGGGTCAGGTATATTTCGCACTCTCCATTGTCGCTGTCAAGCAAGTTGCTGTCGTGTTGATGAAGCTCCCGTATGAGTGCAAAGGCGCTGTCTGCTTTCTCCGACTGCTTCAACCATTTCTTCAGCTTTCGGGCTTCTTTTTGGTGGAATGTAGTCTCCTCCAAGAGCTTGATGTATTTGCTTGCAGCTTTCTTCTCACCGCTGAGTATGGCGCTGTGTGCAAGGATTTTCAGGTCGTTGACTTTAAAACCGAACTCTACTCCGTTTTCAATCGCCCATCGGTTGGCATAGTTCAGCTTGCCGTATTGAAAATAAACCATTGGTGCGATGGTTCGCGACATTTCAACCCGTAAACTGTCTCGTGTATAAGGCGATATGCTGTTGCTCTCGAATCGGAATGCTCGTTTCCCCCACTCGCCGGTATTCATCAGCGCAATGTTTCGCATCACGATGATTGGTCGAGTAGGCCGTTGCGATTGTTTTTCAGCTTCTTCTATTACCGCCTGCCAGTTTCTTTCCTGCATGTGTCGATACATCTTTAGCTCGCAGTGGTAGTTCGGGTCATCAAAGTTGGCCGACAAGGTACAGACACAACATCCGATAAAAAGGAATACTTGTACGAGAAAGGCGTACAACGGCCGGTTGGATGATTTTGCCTTGGGATACATCCTGTTGATACAGGCCAATAGCAAGGACGAAAGAATCAAAACGAAGAATGGGAGGGAGGTTATCCAAGATGTGGACTCCTCTGTTTGAAACAGCGGGAACCCGTATGTCCAAGCCTCTTCCAGCCTCATTTGGTCGTAGAAATAATACCACACCAAAGGGACTATACCGATTAAGGGCAGCCCGATTAACGAGAAACGAAAGCTCTCTCTCTTCTCCTTTGAGGAAGAAACCTGGTGGACGAGGAGTATCAAAATACTACCCAAAAGGGCATACCACCCGAGCAGCGGATAGGCCAAAATGGTCCAACCTGCCAAATAGAATATGCGGTAGGGGGAGCGGAAGTAGTGACTTCCCCATACGCCGAGTAGGGTGAACAGGTATGCCAGACTTTCGCTGAACCAATAACCTTGTATTTTCAAATAGTAAAGCCAATAGCCTAAATCCAGAATTGAACATAGCAGGGCAAACAGTGGAACCAATGCCCCGATGCCCCAACTCTTCGGAAGGCGAAAAGCTCGGAAACTGACAGCATAGATACAGAGCCAAATGAAAATCAACAGGCTGCAACCCAATATCGGATGATAGAAAAATTGTGTAAAAAAACAACCCAGCCAGTGGACCATGCCACCGGGGGTTGCAATTAAGTTATGAAAAAAATCAGCATTGGCTGTAAAGAGCGAACGTTCTTGTACTGCCAAAAGATATTCGTAATTCGGTCCCATGAGTAAGAAGCCGGCAAAAAGAAAGAACAGAATACCTCCTATCCAAGGCATATATTGGTTCAAAGAAGATATAAGCCGAGACTTTTTATCCGTTTCTTTCTGTTTTTTATCCGCCCGTTTCTTTTTACTCATGGAGCTATGGATTGAGGTTTGATTAGCTCAATAGAGCCAACGTCTCTTTGATACGGCGCATGGCTTCAACGATGTTTTCGTCCGAAGTCGCGTAGCTCATGCGAATGCATTCCGGGCTTCCGAAAGCACCACCACCTACACAAGCAACATGGCCTACTTCAAGTAGGAACATTGCGAGGTCGGCTGCATTTGCAATGGTACGTCCTTCGTAGCTCTTGCCGAAATACGAGTCGCATTTGGGGAAGAGGTAGAATGCTCCCTGCGGAACGTTTACTTCAAATCCCGGAATATCTTTAGCCAATGTCACAATGAGGTTGCGGCGGCGTTCAAAGGCTTGGCGCATCTCTTCTACCGGAACTTGTGAGCCTGTGTAAGCTGCTTCGGCGGCTTTTTGTGATACCGAACATGGACCGGAAGTGTATTGACCTTGCAGTTTGTTGCAAGCTTTGACAATCCATTCCGGGCCGGCAATGAATCCGATGCGCCAACCGGTCATGGCATACGCTTTGGATACTCCGTTGACAATAACTACGTTGTCGCGAACTTCCGGAAATTGTGCGATGCTTTCGTGAGCTCCGATGTAGTTGATATGTTCATAGATTTCGTCTGCAATCACATAGACGTGCGGATGTTTTGCCAATACAGCGGCAAGTCCGGCTAGCTCTTCTTTGCTATAAACCGAACCGGTCGGGTTGGAAGGAGAACAGAGAATCAAGGCTTTGGTCTTTGGAGTAATGGCAGCTTCCAATTGTGCGGGAGTAATCTTGAAGTCTTGTTCTATACCGGCGCTGACGATAATAGGAGTTCCATCGGCCAGTTTTACCATTTCGGGATAGCTGACCCAATAAGGTGCGGGAACAATAACCTCATCTCCTGCACCGACCAACGTCATGATAACGTTGCAAACCGATTGTTTGGCTCCGTTGGAACAAAGTATTTGTGCCGGTGTATAGTCCAGATTGTTCTCATTTTTAAGTTTGGCAACGATTGCATTTCGCAAAGCCGGATATCCCGGAACTGGAGAATAGCGTGAGAAGTTTTCATCAACAGCTTGTTTGGCTGCTTCTTTGATGTGGTCGGGCGTATTAAAGTCCGGTTCACCTACACTGAGGTTGATAACATCAATTCCTTGAGCCTTCAGTTCG
>JAFUNW010000122.1 GCA_017472905.1 Bacteroidaceae bacterium | reverse complement strand
GGAGCATCGTGCCCTTCCAACCGTTGCAAGGTTTTTGCATAAGCATGGATAATCTGCAGGGCCTTTTCCGAATCTCCTTTCTGTGCAAACTCAAGTGCTTTTTTCATATCTCGTTCACTGCCTCCTTTCGAGTGCCGGTATTGTCCGTCTCTGGCTATGACTTCATAGGGGCCGGCCATGTTGTAACCGGTTTGTGCCGAAAGATGCTGTGTGAACAATAATCCACATAGGAGAATCAGCAAACCTTTTATCTCCATTAAAGGAACGAAGTTTGCCTGTTTCATTTTCGTATGATCTTTTTCCCGTTGATAATATAAATGCCCTTTTGTGCACGTGTAGCATCTACTTGTCTTCCTTGCAAGTCATATAGAATGTTTTCGTGGGCAGACGGTTTGTCGGTGTGCAACGGTTTCTCTATTCCTAGAGCCGGGTCGATTGGGATGAGGCGGAAAGGGTATTCGCTTAGAGTGGTATTGTCCGTATGTATATTGCCTGCATCATCGGCTGACCAATATTTGGCAGAAGAGGAGATGCCTGTACGAATAACGAATCGGTCGCTACCGACAGCCTGTTCGATGTAGAATGGGGAGAGGTTATAGTTCTTTAGTGTGGCATTTGTTTGTATTGAAAGGCTGTCTTCTGCCGATTTGATACTGTGTCGCTTGTTCCTGTTATTGATCACCCAGCATTGTGTTCTCAAAGGGCTTTGAGGGTCGGCTTCTTCAAACGTGATAGCTGACTCTTTGCCGTTTGCCGTCAGCAAACGGTCGGTATTGCCAAGTGCAATCAGGTAACAGCCGGGAGTCAGTGTGGTTTCTTCATCGGACTTTACAAAGATCTGGAAAGAGAAACTGATGGTTTCCCCTTCGAATGTGAATGAAGCAGTGTAGGTGCTACTTGTTTCCGGGGTACTGATGGTAATTTCCGTTCCTTGTTCGCCTGTATTCCATGTGACACTTTCAGCAGGGACTATCGGTGAGAGCCTCAATCCGAGTTTCACCTCTTCGCCGGCTTGCATGATGTATTCTGTTTGTGCAAAAGTTGCTTGGGTTGTTTCGATATACGGAGCAGCGGAGATAGCTTCAATGTGGAAAGTGTATGCGCTGACAGCAGAGCCCTGGTTGGTGTAGTATAGAGTGTAATCTCTTGAAGAGACAATGGGACCTGTTGTCAAGCTTTGTGTAGTTTGTCCGGTAGACCATTGGAAAGTACCCCATCCGCAAGCCGGAGTAGCAGTAAGGGTTGCACTCTCTCCATAAACTACTTGGAGGGTATCAGTACCGGTAATGGTTTTGCCGTTGTAAGTAAAGCTTGGTGTAAGGGGAGTCGGCATGCAATCGTTTTCCACAGCGATGGCGAACGATTGTTGACTCTTTATTCCTTGCGCATTGGTATAGGTTACGCGATACAGACAGCTTTGTTCTGTCTTGACGGTAATCTCGCGTGTGTTTTCTCCTGTATCCCATTGCCAAAGTCCGGTATCTTCTTCTCCATCGGGTAGTTGTGGAGTCAGTTTGACAGTCTCTCCGCGTGGTACACAAGTTTGGTTGTTTGCGGTGAATGTGTTCACCAATCCTCCCAACTCGTTGTGTGCAATTTCTTGTTCGTTGATGTTTCCTAGCTTCTTTTCCACACTCAAACTTGGAATGAGTTGGTTTGTCAGCGTTCCGCTATAAGTTATACGTGGAGAGAGTTCGGTCGGTATTTTGTTGGCCGGAGCCAGCTGCTCATCGTGGGTATTCATCAATACGCTGTATCCCAAGTGGTCGTATCCTCCACTGGTGCTTCCTGTACCGCCGGCATCAATGCCCATGCTATTGTAAGAGTTTCTGGAGAATGGCATCTTCACTCCTTTTACTCCTTCATACAGGCCGATGACTGTTCCCCAATAGGGGCGCATCTGTGCGCCTAAGGCCGGCCCGGTCATGACCCACACGCGGCTATCGGTGTAGTAATATCCGTTCGTTCCGTAGGCATAATTTGTCCAAGGTAGGTTTGAAATGCTTTGTGTTTGTGCAGCAACGTATTCGATACCTGCAGCCAATCGGTGGTCCATGTAAGCAAACAAGTCGTCTCCTTGATTCCAACCAACTTTGGCTATGTCGATGGCCAAACCAAGTGCCATTGCCGAGTGGCCGGTGTCTCGTCCGCTTTCGTTTGTTTGTCCCAATTTGCCGTAAGCTCCGGTTTCCAAATTACTTTCTACATGTGTGACGACTAGATTGCCGAGGAATTCCGTCAGACCATCGTTCTTGATAGGATTGTCTGTGCGCGGGTCGTGGAAGTTTCCGACTTGGTCGTATTTGAAGTAAGACATGCCTTGATTGTAGATGTAGACATCATCGCAAAGAATGCCGATGCTGATGACGCACAGGGTGTTGCACAATCCCCAGTTTGACCAATAGTGTCCGGGAGCCTGCCACCATTTACCGGCGTTCTCCCAAGTGCCGTTTCGTCCGCGTAGGAAGCCGATGGCACTCGGATACCAAACGGAAAGCATCCATTGCTTGAATGTGTTGAAATCTTCGCGGCTCCACCCTTCGTAGTCGCGCATTAACTCCGCAGCTTGTGCAAATTGGTATCCGTATAGTCCGGCTGCCAAGGCATAATTACTGTCTCCTCCGATGGCTTTGGTGGTGTTGGCCCATGCCATTAGGATGCGTATGGCAGCTTCAGCACAAGCCTTGTTATCTTCAATTTTCCATCGCAAAGCATTTTGATAGGCCATTGTTGCGCCTCGTGCTGCATTGATGTAGTTTTCTCCCACTCCGCCTCCGCGTACAATGGTTTCAACCGGCCATGTGGCTATGCCCGGTTGGGCATATTCTGCATTTTTCAGAATGTTATAGGCAGCGGTTACTTTTTCGTTTCCTTCTGCCAATTGGCGGCGAACACGATCGAAGTCTGCTTGGGTATGCAATCCACCCGGATGGACAAAGCCTCGGTCGGTATTGTATTCATCTTCCGAAGTCGCGATGGAGGGGAGGGAGACTCCTTGGGTCGATTTCACTCGCGTAATGGTCTCTTTCAGCTGGGTATAAATTTGATTAATGTACGTTTGGCTATACGAACCGGCCACAACGTTTTCCGCCAGAACTATCATGTCGTTCAAATCAGCCCATGCATCAGGCAAATATGTATTGTTGTTCTCCAAAGCGCGTGCTTCGGTGATGGCTCTCTTCAGTTGGTTCGTATTTCCACCGGTGGTTTGTGCTGCTGCAACCGCTCCGATGAATGTAAGCAGGACAGATAGTAATGTAATCTTCTTCATAATGATAGTTTATTTAGTCGTTTTGTCATTGGTTTGATGGGTCTGTTATGAAACAGGAAATAGAAAGAGGGGCATGGACGTATCAGACATACTCTTCTCCCATTTTCATTTCTGCTTCGCTTCGATATTTCCGTAGGTCAGCTTGGTCGTTTTTCGGACAAATCAGCAAAACGTTTTCGGAGTCAGCTACCAAATAATCGTTCAGCCCTTTGACGATGACCAGTTTCTTTTTATCGGAAGCGATGATGCAGTCGGAGCATTCGTAGAACAGTCCGTTTCCTGAGACGGAGACATTGCCATCTGCTTCTTTCGGAAGTGCATCGTAATAGGTGCTCCACGTACCGATGTCGCTCCATCCGAAATCTTTGGCTAATAGGTATACGTTGTCGGCTTTCTCCAAAATACCGTATTCTACCGAAATGTTTGGACAGGAAGGGTAAACTTCTTCTACCCATGACGCTTTTGCTTCATACCTATCAAAATAGATCGATAGTTTGGGGATATGTTTCCGAATGGCTTCTATGAGTACTTCTACGTTGGCCAGGAAAATACCTGCATTCCAATAGAATTCTCCGCTTTCCACAAAGACTTTGGCCAATTCTGTTTCCGGCTTTTCGGTAAAGGTCTTGACAGCATGGAAGCTGCCGATGCATTCGTCTCCTATCTGAATGTATCCGTATCGGGTCTCCGGACGTGAAGGCGGAATGCCTACGCAGAGCAGTCGGTCGTAGTTGGAAACGAAGTCGAAACAGTCCAGCATGGAGGCGAGAAACTCTTTTTCTTTGAGAATCAATTGATCGGCCGGAGCAACTACGATGTTGGCTTTCGGATTGATGGTGCGAATGTGGTAAGCGGCCCATGCAATACAGGGGGCTGTGTTTCTGCGAAGAGGTTCAGAAAGTATGTGGTCGATGTTGACCTCCGGCAATTGTTCGACTACGAGCCGGGTGTATGCCGTATTGGTCACTACAAATATGTGGTCAGCATCTACTAATTGGCGATAGCGGTCGTAAGTTTGTTGAAGCAATGTGCGGCCGGTTCCGAAGAAGTCGAGGAATTGTTTGGGGAGTGTTTTTCTGCTCAAAGGCCAAAAGCGGCTTCCCAAACCTCCGGCCAGAATGACACAATAATTATTGTTTTCTACCATGATATTCATTTTTATATTTTCTTAAGGTGCTGTAAAGGTAAAGAGAACTTTTGGAAGAAACAAGTTTCAAAGTGGAAAAGAAGTTAACTTTGGAAATAGAAATCGTTCTTGGGTCGTTATCGAACAAGGTTGAAATAGCTTTTTGTCTTTTAGGAATGGAGTCTAATTGTTTGGTATTCAAAGAGGTTTTATGAAAAACTGCAGAACAATGGTAGCTGTTGTCTGATGGAAGTCGAATGGAGTATACAAACAAGCTAAGGGGCGCTTTTGGGGGATGTTCGCCTTTCGGATTTTAAAGTGCGGCTTGCTCATGAAAATCTGCTGCACTGCGGAGCTATTTTTGCTGGGCAGCAGAAAGAACTTTGCTGCACTGCGGACGGAAGTCTGTTGCACTGCAGATTTTCAAGAGCAATACGGGATGGTGATAAGGGGCTTGAAATATGAATCCCCTGCCCATGCAATGTACATGAACAGGGGATCAGTGCAGGGGGAGTCTCCTCCCAAAGAAAAATATTCGTTACTGAATCTTCGGTTTCAGCTCATCGGGCGAATCTTTGGTGAAGCTGTCAACTTTGTCCGCTATGCGGGTAAAGATGGCTTGGATTTGCTCGGTGCTGATTTTGTGCTCCGGTCGGAAAAGGTCGGAGTTCATGTAGCTGAGAATCGATTGGCGGAGTTGGCGTGCAACGATGCGCTTGGAGAGGTTGCTGTCGATGTCCATGCTGGTCATGAGCAATTTCCCGTTGAGCACGTTGGCCTCGAAGAGCATGCCGACTTTGCGGTTGATAAACCACGTATCAATGTTTTGAATGGTCGGTTGGAAACCTTTGGGGAAGTGGTCGAACTGCATGACTTGGGTGCGATTGACCAATTCCCACCATTGCAAATCGCTGTGGTAATCAGTGGGAAAGCCGTTGAAGACGGGGTGTTTGTGGTCAACCAATATGCCGGTCGTGTGCGGTGGGCGCATCTTAAACCACGATGTATTCCAAAATACCGGTAGGAAATGTTGTACCACGTCTTTGCCATAGCTGACTTTGCCGGCAGCCGTAATCAATACTTTTCCTCCGTTCTCCAATCGTTTCAGGGCTTCGGAATCAAGGGTGTCAGTGATGTATACCTCACCGAGTTTGTCCGCTTTAACAGCCGGATAAACCCAGAAGTCCCAATCGTTGACAGCTTCGGTTCCCTCAATTTTGACCTCTAGAGTGAGGCGTTCGGCTTTCTCAATTCCTTGTAAGGGGCATTCGATAGCGCCGAGCGTCTGGCAATTGCCAATTTCAATGTCAACGTTTTCTTTGAGTGTACCTTGTTTTCGAATCTCTCCCCATTCATTTTTGATGGTGTAGGTTATCTTGGTGTCGTTGAGCGGAGAAGCTCCGAAGTGAGCCACCTCAATGTCGGCTTTGAACGATTCGTCCGTATTGTAGACAAACTTTTCTGTTCGCATCAGGGGAACGGTTGGAGCGCAGAAGCGTCTCCATTCTTCCGCATCAATGTAGCCTTTCTCTTCGAAAAAGACGTCCAAGATTCCTACGAGGGCTGAACCCTGTCCGCTGTAATCGTTCAACGCTAACAATTGGAAGCCCGCATAGTCGGGAGTACGCAGGGTCTTCTCAATCTCGTATTTGTAGCAGAGCGCTTGCAGCTTACCGCTGGCCATGAGAAAATCGTGTCCCAACGCTCCCATGTCGTTGTCTTGGAGGTGTTGGCGGAATATTTCGAAGTTTTTGGCCTTGTTTACTCCTTTGTACTTCTTGATTTCGTGGAAGTTCGGGAATACACACCATTGTCCGTTCTCGTGTGCTACGTAAGGTTGGCGAACCGTATCGATGCGGTTTTGCAGACGATAATCATCGTTGGTGGCCGGTTGGCTCTTGCTCCATGTCAATCCGCGTGCGCCGGCTTTTACGTGAAATTGGCTTCGGGGTTGCCATTGCCAACTGTTTCCTACCGATGCTCCGGTATATACTCTCCGAGAGTCCGTCTTTTTCCAATAATCCACAAAGTCGCCGGTCCATTTAACCCAATTCCCGCTTGGCTCGTTGCCGGCAGCCAACATGCAGAACGAGGCATAGTTGCCGTAGTGCTTGGTCAAAGCGATGGTTTCGTCCATCAAATATTTGTCGATAGGTTCTCCACGTCCCAATCGCGGACCATGATTTGGCCAACTGGGTCCTTCGGCTTGTAGGTAGAAACCAACCAAGTCGGCTGCTTGGAATGCAGCTTCGGGAGGGCAATAGGAGTGGAAACGCATGTGGTTCAATCCATAGTTTTTGCAGATGCGGTAGATGCGAACCCAGCTTTCGACATCGGTCGGGGGATAGCCGGTGTTTGGAAACAAGCAACACTCTACCGTACCGCGAAGCATGGTTTTCCGTCCATTAATGCGAAACCATTTGCCATCGATGGTAAAGCTTCGCATACCGAACTGTACTTCCTTGTTTGCCTCCTTTTTCCCTTTTGTTATCTTTACCTGTAGACGATAGAGCGCCGGATTGAATTCATCCCACAATTGCACTTCGTCTCCCATAGGCAGGGTCAGTTGAGTGTGTGTGGTGTCGTTCGTAAGGGTAATTTCCTGTTCAATGGTTGGCACAGTATGGCTGCGGTCGCTGTTGAAGCTTTCGGCTGTGAGTTGCAAGCGGGCTTTTTCTCCCTTCTTGCCGCAAATGGTGAGGTGCACGTTGGCTTCTTTTTTTTCAATGTCGGGATAGACTTGGACAT
>JAFUNW010000121.1 GCA_017472905.1 Bacteroidaceae bacterium | reverse complement strand
CAACAATTGAAACGTGAATTGCTGAAGATTAACGGAGTGTCTGAAGTAAACATCAGCCGTCAAGACTATCAGCCGGAGTATCAAGTTGATTTCGACCGTGAGAAACTGGCCATGCATGGGCTGAACCTAGCAACCGCTGCCACCTATCTGCGTAACCGCGTGAACGGTAGCACAGCTTCTTACTACCGCGAAGATGGAGATGAGTACGACATCGTTGTGCGTTATGCTCCCGAGTTCCGTCAGAGCATCGAGGACTTCGAAAACATCCTTATATATAATAATGGTGGAAAGGCCATCCGTGTGAAAGACGTAGGTACGGTTGTTGAGCGTCAGTCTCCCCCGACCATCGAACGTAAAGACCGCGAGCGTATCGTGACAGTCTCAGCCGTTATCTCCGGTGCACCTTTGGGTGATGTCGTAACTGCCGGAGAAGCAGTCATTGACCAAATGGACCTTCCCAATGGAGTCAGCATACAAATTGCCGGTTCGTACGAAGACCAACAGGATTCGTTTGCCGACCTCGGAACGTTGGGTATCCTCATTATCGTGCTTGTATACATTGTGATGGCGGCCCAATTTGAATCAATGACCTATCCGTTCATCATCATGATGTCTGTGCCGTTTGCTCTCAGCGGTGTATTGATGGGTCTTTACTTTACCGGTACGAACTTGAACGTGATGAGCCTTTTGGGAGGTATCATGTTGATTGGTATCGTTGTGAAGAATGGTATTGTGCTTATCGACTACACGATGCTTTGCCGTGAGCGCGGTATGGCGGTGCTCAATGCCGTAGTAACCGCCGGACGTAGCCGTTTGCGCCCCGTATTGATGACGACCTTGACTACCATCCTCGGTATGGTTCCGATGGCTGTCAGTACGGGTGAGGGAGCTGAAATGTGGCGTCCGCTTGGTGTATCCGTTATCGGTGGTCTTACAGTTTCAACCATCCTTACGTTGATTCTCGTGCCCGTATTGTTCTGTAGCTTTGCCGGTGTAGGAATCAAGCGTCAGCGCCGTCAACTCCGCAAAGCTCGTGCGCTGAACGACTATTACCAAAGTCACAAGGATAAAATGACCAAGAAAGCAAAAACAGATAATAACATTAAAAATTAATCCGAAGGTCGGCTATCGATGAGAGAGCGTCAGGTTGTTACCGAAGAGCGTATTGAATCCATCGCTCTACCATCAATAGCCGACCATCAAGCAACCCGCATAAGAATATGAAATCAGTATTTATAGCTTACGATCAAGCTTTTCACGAACGTATCATGGCGATCCTCGATCGTTACAACTGTCGTGGATTCAGCCGCTTCGAGCAAATCCAAGGTCGCGGAAGCAAAACCGGTGACCCTCACTACGGAAGCCACGCATGGCCCAGCATGTGTTCAGCCATCATCACAATTGTAGAAGATACGCGTGTACAGCCTCTGCTAGATGCGCTCCATGCTATGGATAAGGAAACCGAAATGCTTGGTTTGCGTGCATTCGTTTGGAATGTTGAACAGACAATCTGATAACATCCATTCATCAAAACAATTAATTGCAAGACCACCGGGGAGTTTCCGGTGGTCTTTTATTTTTCTCTCCCCTTGTTTTTTTATTGCAGCTTTACTCTTTATCTCCCCACAACACACCTCGTCATTCAGTAAAGAAGAATAAGAATCAACCCCTCATCTATTTCCAATTTTGATAAATTGCAGATTAATAACTGAAAAAAGAAGCTGCAGCTCAGCTCCTTTCCAAAATAATCGTTAACTTTGCAGCCCAAAATCAGGCACCTGCGAACAAACAAGTGCTACTAACATTATTATAAATAGGAAAAACTTTTTTTATGGTAAAGATTACAAAAGAAGCGGCACTGCTCTATCACTCACAAGGCAAGCCCGGAAAAATCGAGGTGGTTCCCACCAAACCCTACAGTACTCAGACCGACCTGTCGCTGGCCTACTCACCCGGTGTGGCCGAGCCCTGTCTGGAAATAGAAAAGAATCCTCAAGATGCTTATAAATATACTGCCAAAGGAAATTTGGTAGCCGTCATTTCAAACGGAACAGCCGTATTAGGTCTAGGAGACATCGGCGCTATGGCCGGCAAACCTGTCATGGAGGGAAAAGGTCTGCTTTTCAAGATATATGGAGGCATTGATGTGTTTGACATTGAAGTAAACGAAAAGGATGTCGACCGCTTTGTTGAAGCCGTAAAAGCGATAGCCCCCACTTTCGGAGGAATAAATCTGGAAGACATCAAGGCTCCGGAATGTTTTGAGATTGAACGCCGACTCAAGGAAGAGTTGGACATCCCCGTTATGCACGATGACCAACACGGAACAGCCATCATCTCATCCGCCGGACTGCTGAACGCTTTGGAAGTAGCCGGAAAAAAGATTGAAGACGTACGCATCGTAGTCAACGGAGCAGGCGCAGCAGCCATCTCCTGCACCAAACTCTATGAAGCATTGGGTGCAACACACGAAAACATCATCATGTTAGACTCCAAAGGGGTCATCACCAGCGACCGCGAGAATTTGGATGCAACCAAACGCTATTTTGCCACAGACCGCCGCGACCTGCACACGTTGGAAGAGGCCGTTCGCGGAGCAGACGTCTTCTTGGGACTCTCCAAAGGCAACGTGCTTACACAAGATATGGTACGTTCTATGGCCGATCACCCCATTGTTTTCGCATTGGCCAACCCGGTTCCGGAAATTTCATACGAAGATGCAATGTCCGCACGTCCGGATGTATTAATGTCAACCGGCCGTTCGGACTATCCGAACCAGATTAACAACGTTATCGGATTCCCCTACATCTTCCGAGGAGCACTTGATGTAGCATCTACAGCCATTAACGAAGAGATGAAGCTGGCAGCCGTACGTGCCATAGCAGCATTGGCCAAACAACCGGTTCCGGACGTAGTAAACGAAGTTTACCACGTAAACAATTTCACTTTCGGTCCGGATTATTTCATTCCCAAACCGGTCGATCCGCGTCTCATTACCGAAGTGTCTATGGCTGTAGCCAAGGCTGCAATCGAAAGCGGAGTAGCACGCAAACCCATCACCGATTGGGAATCCTATCGCCAACATTTAAAAGAATTGATGGGACAAGAAAGCAAGCTGACCCGCCAACTTCGCGAAACGGCACGCCTCAATCCGCAACGGGTTGTGTTTGCCGAAGGTATTCACCCCAACATGCTAAAAGCGGCAGTTGAAGCCAAGGCAGAGGGAATCTGTCATCCCATCGTATTGGGTAATGATGAAGCCATCAACAAATTGGCTAAAGAGCTGGACCTCAGCCTCGAAGGAATCGAAATCGTCAACTTGCGACATCCGAACGAAGCTGCCCGCCGCGAGCGTTATGCACGCATACTCTGTGAAAAACGTGCACGTGAGGGAGCAAACTTCCAAGAGGCCAACGATAAAATGTTTGAGCGCAACTATTTCGGCATGATGATGGTTGAAACAGGCGAAGCCGATGCATTCATCACCGGACTTTACACCAAGTACAGCAACACCATCAAGGTGGCAAAAGAGGTTATCGGCATACAACCGGAATATAAGCACTTCGGAACCATGCACATCATTAACTCCAAAAAAGGTACTTACTTCCTTGCCGACACACTTATCAACCGTCACCCCAGCACCGAGACGCTGATTGACGTAGCACGATTGGCTGAAAACACCGTCCGCTTCTTCAATCATACCCCCGTAATGGCTATGCTTTCTTATTCGAACTTCGGTTCAGACCAATCCGGAAGCCCTGCAAAGGTACACGATGCGGTCGATTACCTGCAAACGAAGTATCCCGAATGGGCTATTGATGGTGAAATGCAAGTCAACTTCGCGATGAACACCAAGTTGCGCGATGAGAAATATCCTTTCACCCGACTTAATGGAAAAGAGGTAAACACCCTCATATTCCCTAACCTAAGTTCGGCAAACTCAGCCTACCAGCTTATCCAAGCTATGGGAGAAACCGAAGTTATCGGTCCGATTCAAATGGGATTGAACAAGCCGATTCACTTTACCGACATTGAAAGTTCTGTGCGCGACATCGTAAATACAACGGCCGTAGCCGTAATTGACGCCATCGTAGCCAAGAAAATGAAAAAATAATCGATCTCCTACAAAGAGTTATGAACTAAAAACGAAGGATTCGTTCCGGAGTTTCTGTTCATAACTCTTTTTTTTTATCCATTACATACACCATATTATATATAGACACTACCATGCGTCAACGCCGTCCCATTACTCGTACACAAGCCATCTGCTTACTGCTTTTTTGGGTTTTGCTCTGTTTTTTCGTTCTCACTTCAGCCGTTCGAATCGATGGGCCGCTCATACTTTCCGTTCTCATTTCAGGAGCTTTGGTCTTTATTCCCCTATACAAAGCACTCCGTTCCGACAAACGCGAAAAATAACAATTACTTTTTTCCTTTAAAAAGTCATTTTAAGTGGTTTTTTGTCGCTTTTTAGGCATAAAAAACCACAAATTGCATTTTTTTCTCGCTTTTTTCTGATAAATTGTTGTACGATTCAATTCTTTTATATACTTTTGCACCGCCTTTCGGAAAGAAAGGCAATAACAAACCAAATAACGAAACCAATAAGTAAAAGTTTTAGAAGTTATGAATGCTGCAAAAGTTTTAGAAGATTTAAAACGCCGCTTTCCCAATGAACCGGAATACCACCAAGCGGTAGAAGAAGTACTTGGAACCATTGAAGAAGAATACAATAAACATCCCGAATTCGATAAAGTAAACCTGATTGAACGCCTCTGCATTCCCGATCGCGTATTCCAATTCCGCGTTACATGGGTTGATGACAAAGGAAACGTTCAGACCAACATGGGATACCGCGTGCAACACAACAATGCCATAGGCCCCTACAAAGGCGGAATCCGTTTCCACAGTTCCGTAAACTTGGGAATTTTGAAATTCCTTGCTTTCGAGCAAACTTTCAAGAATTCACTGACGACCCTGCCGATGGGTGGAGGTAAAGGAGGTTCCGACTTCTCTCCACGTGGAAAGAGCAACAGCGAAGTTATGCGTTTCTGTCAAGCATTCATGTTGGAGCTTTGGCGTCACATCGGTCCGGACATGGACGTTCCTGCCGGCGACATCGGTGTTGGTGGCCGTGAAGTAGGTTACATGTTCGGCATGTACAAGAAACTGACCCGTGAATTCACCGGAACGTTTACCGGAAAAGGCCGCGAGTTCGGAGGTTCACTCATCCGTCCCGAAGCCACCGGTTACGGAAACGTTTACTTCCTCATGGAGATGCTTAAAACCAAAGGAATGGACCTCAAAGGAAAGAGCGTACTCATCTCCGGTTCCGGAAATGTGGCTCAATACACAGCCGAAAAGGTTCTGCAATTGGGTGGTAAAGTGCTCACCATGTCAGACTCAGACGGATATGTGTACGATCCGGACGGTATCGACCGCGAAAAGCTGGACTACATCATGGAATTGAAGAACCTCTACAGAGGACGTATCCGCGAATATGCAGAAAAATACAACGTAAAATACGTAGAAGGTGCGAAACCTTGGGGCGAGAAAGCCGATATCGCACTTCCGTCAGCCACTCAAAACGAGTTGAACGGCGAACATGCCAAGCAGTTGGTTGCCAACGGTGTGATTGCTGTCAGCGAAGGAGCCAACATGCCTTCGACTCCCGAAGCCATCAAGGTGTTCCAAGACGCCAAGATACTCTACGCACCGGGTAAAGCCGCCAATGCCGGAGGTGTATCCGTTTCAGGTTTGGAAATGAGCCAGAACTCAGAGCGTCTCTCTTGGAGTTCCGAAGAAGTGGACAACAAACTCCACTACATCATGGAGAACATCCACGAAAATTGCGTGAAATACGGAACCGAAGAAGACGGCTACGTGAATTATGTCAAGGGCGCAAACATCGCCTGCTTCATGAAAGTGGCTAAAGCGATGATGGCACAAGGCATCGTGTAACGCGAATGATAATAAACAAACTGCAAGCCATTCCGGACCGTTCTATAAAAAACTCTTTGCTCATAGCTAACGGCTTGCAGACGTAAAAAGACTCCTTTTTTACACCATAGTGATTTAATTTGTTGGGTCGGCTTCTCTTGTGAAAGAGAGGCCGATTTTTTTATCAAAACGAGCAGAAGTTTTGTTAATATTCCCGATTCAACTCCTCCCCTCAAGAAACGAGAACAAGGCAATTTCAAGGCTATAAAACCCTTCCCAAAGTTCAAAAAACGGCTCTAAAGAGCTAAAAATGCTCTCAGCATACAAAATTCGGCAAACATGCGTTTTGATTTTTTACTCTTTGCATCATAAAGTCCCCCGCAGCAGACAATTTTTTGCAAAAACACGAAATTCTATTCGTCCGCAGCACTCCAACAGCAGTTTACACCCACATTTCAAACTGCCGGTCGCTCATCCGGTTTTGCCGTGCAGCAGAAGAGTTTTTGCCGTGCAGCAGAGGAGAATCTGCTGCCCAACAGTTGGACATGAGTTGCACGGCAAAACAGAAAGAGACGAACGTCAAACGAAGAAAAACAACCTGTGTTTTCACTTTTTCCGAACAGAAAAAGCATTCTTTCAGCCCAAACGACCTCGAATTTCAGCCGTATTTTTGTTTTTTGAAAAATACTTATAATTTTTTCGCACCACACATCGTTTTCCTCAAGTACGAAATTCTTACCATAAAGCAAAAAAAGAGCCGCACACTGTCCGATTAAGAGCAGTGTGCGACCCATCCTATTTTCATACTGAGCGGAATTTACGAATTCAAGGGGCTATTGAAGAACAGACAAGCCCACTACATGCAGTTTTCCGCTTCTTCTATCAAAAAGATGCCATAGCATCAACGTTTCACGAACTTAACCGAATAGGTCCGTCCGGCTTCCTCCCACTTAAGCAGGTAAATTCCCTCGGGAAGAGCTGCCACATTTACGGTCTCGTTCACATCGAAACGCATCATCTCGCGTCCCTCCATGCTGTAGATACGCGCCGTTCCGCTCAACACGCCCCCCTCTTCGGCTGCGAAACAGATTTCCTGCTGTTCGGGGCGATAAAATACGGCGTATTCGCACGCATGTACGGGAGCCTCTTCCACTGCATCGACAGGCTTCGGCTCATACTTTTCGATGCGCCACTGACGCGTATTTTTCTGCGGATTGTCGGAATCGTTCTTCCAGCTCAACACATTGTTGCCGTTGTTTGCATTGTTTCCGGAGTTGTTCATTGCCAAGTTGGTCAGGCGATTGGCTATGACATAGCTGTTTTCCGTACCCATCGGCACAAATTTCCACTGCTGACGGGCATTGCTCTTCACCAAAACCTGCTGTGTCAGGGTTGATCCGGGCTGATAAACTCCTGCCGAGTATTGGGCCACATCGGTTATGGCCAGCCCGCTGGAGGCATTGACCAGTTGGTAATAGCCGTTTCCTGCATCGAGGATTTCCCACATCTGCGTTTCGCGCTCTGTGTTGGGCGCCCACGTACAAATGGTTCCCGTAGCTCCGTCTATTGCGTCAATCGAGTTTCCGTTGCCTTTGTTCAAAATGCGGTAGTAGAACGTTTCGTCCAATTCGAATTCCGGAGTCTCCTCCAACACATCCCCCATGTCTGCCGCAGCTTGTTCAAAGGTTTTTGTCAAGTAAGTAATGTGGTTTCGAATGAAGGTTTTCAGATACTCTACGCCCTCTTGATAGGTACTGAAGAGAACCAGTTCGTTGTAAACGCGCTGATTGATGCGCCACTTTTTGAAGTTGGCCATCTGACTCTCTTCGAGTAAAGCGGCCAGACTGTCGATGTGGTTGATGACATGCTCTTCCAGGCCTCGCCCAACGGCCTCTTTCCATGTGCGGTTAATCAGACGTACAAACCAAGGGTCTTTCCACATCTGCAGCATCCACACTTTGGTCAGGTCGGAGCCGAAACCCTTGTTCAGCATCAGGGCATTGGTCACATCGCCCACACGGTTGCAGTTGTTATAGGCGATGTCGTAATCCCACAACGGTCCCCAATAGAGTTTCGGGTCGCCCTGCTCCTTGTACATGTAGGTACTCCAAAAACCGTCCACGTTGGCCGACAGCTCCGTAGCCAAATACCAACTGGCCAGCGTCAAGGAGTCGACATAGGGCCGATAACCTTTGTCTTTATCGGCGAAATCGGTCGAAAAGAGGGCGTTTTCAAATTCTTGGAAATAGTTTTTGATGTAATTCTTTTGGCTGTTTACGATGACTTCGCTGTCGGGCGACTTGATGGTGATAAGAATGTTCTTGTTCGTACGGAAATAGACCGGTTCGCCGGTAGCAAATCCGTCCACCTCAACCAAATATCCGCCCGAGATGTCGGCCCCCTCGGGAAGCACCTCCTCTTGTTCGGTGACGTCTACGCGCTTTTTGCGAACTTCCATCTGGTCAGAAAGCTGATAGTTTCCCAAATAAGTGCCGTTGAGCACCAAATCCACAAACTGTGCAGCTGCCGTAAAAGGTTGACCGAGAAAATCACCGATACACGAAGTGACGGCATTGCGAATCAACGTCTTGTCGGCAAAATTGGCCAACAAAGTCCAACTCTTGGCGTTGGCTCGCTCTTCACCCAAGATTCGTTCTTTTTTATTGAACTTGATTCGGTAAGGTTTCTTGGCCAGATTCCACGTGGAGTTGCCTCGTCCGCGTATTTGCAGGGAATCATACTGCTGTATGCCCGCCTCATCTACGTAATACATCGTAGCATAAATATAATTCTCCTTGCTGGTAATGGCTTGCTTGTTGTACGTTTCGATATAAATGGTCGGCAGATTGGTGCGCTGCACGTACTCCTGTGCAGATGAGACCGAAAAGAGGCCGCCCAGGTTCAGAAACAGAAGATGCAAAACAAGTAAACGAAAATATTTCATACGCAATGATTTAAAAGATAGTTAAACTTACAGCGACAAATTTATGAAAAAGCATAAAAGCAACCAAAACAAACGAAACTTTTCTGCCGAAATTGGCAAAAATAACGTAACTTTGCGCGTGTTCTGCCTCCAACACCTTCCGTTAAGGCATCAGTTTTAGAAAAAAAACATCCAATATGAAGAGTTCACCCGAAATAGCAATCATCGACCCCAACACCCTCAGTTGCATGGGGATGAAAGCCATTCTTGAAAAGATTATTCCACACGTAACCGTGCGCTGTTTCGGCTCGTTCAAGGAACTCATGGACGATACGCCCGACATGTACGTACACTACTTCGCCGCATCGCAAATTGTGTTGGAACACACTGCCTTTTTCCTTGAGCGCAAACGCAAAACCCTGGCACTGACCATCGGAAACCCTACGGGAGGAGTGCTGGAAGAAGCATTCTTTACACTCGACATACACCAACCCGAAGAAATGTTGGTACGCACCATTCTCAAACTCTATCATGGAAAAGGACATCCGCACCCTAAAAAACAAAATGGACGAGAGCAAGACGCGAACAAACTGTCGCCTAGAGAAATCGAGGTACTCGTGCTCATCGTAAGCGGACTTATCAATAAAGAGATTGCCGACCGACTGAACATCAGTCTGACCACCGTCATCTCACACCGAAAGAACATCGTGGAAAAACTCGGCATACGCTCCGTTTCCGGACTTACCATCTATGCCGTTGTCAACGGATACATCGAGGCGAACCAGATTTAAACCTCCCCATCTGCCCGACAGACTTCATTTTCGCATTTACACCTCTTATTATATAAGGAGGAAAAAGAAGAACAGCCCTACTTTTCCTCATAAATGAGGATTGCACAAACCCGGGGAAAGCCGTTATTTTGCATCCGAAAACCATTATGTATATTTATAGAAAAAACAATGAAAAAATTCAAGCTTTTTAGTATGCTGTTGCTCGCCTTGAGCATAACTCCCCTCTTCACATCGTGCGAAGACGATGACGACAAAATCGGTACACCCGTAGACCATGACTTCAACCTCTACGTAAGCGGAGTCTACAACGGCCGGACGCAGAACTACCTCAGCAGCAATCGTTTCAATGAATCACTCAGATTGGACACGCTGAACCAGAAAGTCGTCATCATGCCCATCGTAGGAACAACCGACCAAGCCACATTGACTTATCACGACTGGACGTATCAAGGTATGAACTACGGAGACTTGATATTCGAACCCGTAACCATCTCGTTGCTCTACGGAAACTACATGATAAGCGGCTCATGCACTCAAATGCTGAGAAAAGGAAACCGTACATTCGAAGCAAAACTGACAGTGGATGGCACAATCGGACGGGAGAACCACCAATGCAACTTGCAACTGGGTGTAGAAATGCCCGTGCCGGGAAACCCGTTGAACTTCAAGCTCGTTTACGATGGAAAGCCCGTTGAAACAAACTAAACTCGGAGTTGCACAAAGTGTTTCTACAACGATTCAATGAACAAAACACACTATAAAAGATTTTTCATAACCGGAATGCTCGCATATGCGGGCATTCATTTTGCCTATGCCCATCCCGGAGAGGAAGTCGGAGACACCACACGCATCTTCGACATTGAGGAAATAACCGTTGTGGCTTCCCCCAAAGAGCACGTCCGCTTGAACGAGCAACCCCTCGCGGCCTCACTCTTCAACGCAAAGCTCATACAGGAGAATCGCATCGAAACACTCAAAGGAGTAAGTAACCTTACCCCAAACCTCTTCATCCCCAACTACGGTTCCAGCCTGACTTCGGCTATCTACATACGCGGAATAGGCTCGCGAATCAACAGCCCGGCCGTAGGACTCTATGTAGACAACATCCCCTACCTCGACAAGTCGGCGTTTGACTTCAACCTGACGGACATCGAACGAATCGATGTGTTGCGCGGGCCGCAAGGCACACTCTACGGACGAAACACAATGGGCGGACTCGTCAGAATCTATACGAAAAACCCTTTTCACCACAAGGGAACGGAAATAAATCTGAGCGGAAGCACCGGAGACAATGCCGGAAAACTCTCATTCATACACCGACAACTGATAAACGACCGACTGGCTCTCTCCACCGGAGGATATGTACAAGAGAAACGTGGAGTATTCCGCAATATGACGCAAAACCGATGGAGCGACCCGAAACGAGCAGCCGGTGCGCACCTGAGAACCGTTTTCTTACCAAACGATGCATGGAAATTTGACTTCACTGCCGCATACGACTACACCGATGAGGGAGGATATGCTTACAGATACCTCGGAGCCATCAATCCCGAAGAGGAGATGTTCAACAAACTGAAAGGAAAAATCTCGAATAACCGCTCCAACGGCTATTGGAGAAGCCTCTTCAACAGTGGACTAAACGTAGAATGGAAAAATGATAACTTCACGCTCTATTCCTCTACCGGATACCAACATGTAAACGACTGCATGTTCATTGACCAAGACTTCCTTGCCGCCGACATCTTCACCCTCAGACAGAGCCAAAGGCAACACACCCTTTCGCAAGAGTTATCCATAAAAAGTCTATCCCCCAAAAAATGGCAACACACAACGGGAATATTCGCATTCTATCAATGGTTACAAACTAGTGCACCGGTAACATTCCACAACGAAGGAATAAGCATGATTCAAAACGCAATGGATGAAGGAATGAAAAACTCACCCATACAGGTGACACTTACCGATGAGAAACTCTACATACCGGGGACGTTCGACACACCGACATTCGGAGCTGCACTATTCCACCAATCAACCATCGAAATAGTAAAAGGACTGAAAGCCACAGCCGGCATTCGACTCAACTACGAAAAAATACAAATCGACTACAACACCGAAGCCACCATACACGGAATCATGAACGGGAGCGTAGCTGATTTGGTTTTCACGGATGCTCCTTTCAGCCAACACGTACAATACAACGACCAAACAGACAAATACTTCGTTCATCTGTTACCCAAAATCGCCCTCTCGTACTACTGGGACCGGCTTTCAACCAACAATCTCTACGCTTCGGTAAGCAAAGGCATGCGTTCGGGAGGATACAACATACAGATGTTCTCGGAAATCATTCAAACCCGATTCCGACAACCGGGAGACAACAGCGAAGAGGTGAAAAAGCTGATTACTTACAAGCCGGAACAGAGCTGGAACCGCGAACTCGGGACACACGTTACATTGTGGCAAGGAAGAGTAAAAGCAGATGCCGCTCTCTTCTACATCATCACCAAAGACCAACAAATCTCCCGATTTACCCCTAACGGATTGGGACGCATCATGGTCAATGCCGGAAAAGGAAAAAGTTATGGCGCGGAAGTAAGTCTGAAATTTCGCCCCGACAAACATTGGTCGCTCTTCGCCAACTATGGATATACGCATGCTACATTCAGTAAATATGACGGAGGAGTCAATGAAAAGAACGAGGTTGTCAAATATTCCGGAAACTACATTCCTTACGCGCCGATGCATACACTCAACGTTGGAGGAGGATATACTATTTTCCTACCGACAAACAGTTGGCTGCAGACCATCTCCATCCGAACCGACCTGACCGGAGCCGGACGTATCTATTGGACAGAACAAAACGATAGTTACCAAAACTTCTACCACCTGTTCAACGGAGGAATTACGCTCACAAACGAAAAACTGCAAATCGACATCTGGACACGTAACCTATTGGATAAACAATTCAATACGTTCTGCTTCGACAGCATGAGTCGCCGTTTTGCACAAAGCGGCCTTCCCCGACAATTCGGAATCGACATCCGAATAAAACTCTGATACAAACACATCTGAAAAAGCCGCACTCACCGGATTTTACTCCATGAATGCGGCTTTCTTATATAATATTCCTTTATTCTCTACCGAAAAATCAACGATTGGAATCAGCAAATTCCTCCCTTATGGGTCATGATATTCAGAACCAAGCGGTCGGTTTCATTCATGCCTTGTGAACCTATGCGCGTAAGGTTCAATATACATTGGTCCACGTCATCATCAATGATTCCCTCCACAGCTGTCACACATTTCTGCTGCATGGCCAGCAAAGCGGAGAAGACAGCCGTAGCCACGCCGCTTGTAACTTTCATTGCACAACTGGGTTTGGCGCCATCGCATATCATTCCGGTTATGTTGGCTATCATGTTTTTCACAGCAAAAGAGACCTGTTCGTAAGTTCCGCCCATCAACCACGTAATGCCGCAACTGGAACCGGTAGCTGCAACCACGCAACCACAAAGGGCCGAAAGGCGGCCTAAACTTTGCTTGATGTAAATCACAGTCAAATGGCTCAATATCAAGGCACGCACCAACTGCTCTTCCGTCTTATGAGTCTCTTCGGCATAAATGACAACCGGCATAGTAGCTGCTATCCCTTGATTTCCACTACCTGAGTTACTCATCACTGGAATCATGGCTCCCGCCATACGAGCATCGCAAGCCCCTGAAGTATATGCCAATATGTGCGAGAAAATACTGTCGCCCACCACCGGCGTATCCATTGGTTCACGAATGGCACGCCCCAGACCATGACCGTAATCAACCTTGAAAGATTCTTCTGCTGCAGCCTTATTCAAACGGCGAGCCTCAAGAATGAATTCCAACTCGCCCAACGGAGCTGTTGTCGCAAAATCAAACACTTTACGAAGATTCAAATCAACTTCATCTCCCCGGTCCTCGGCTGCATCAAACACCCGATTATCCAAAAGAACTTCATCGTTGCGGGAAAGATAGACGAAACGAGTATGTTCACCGGCAATAACAGCTTCAGAACAACTGCCATCGCCCTCGCATGCCACTTCAATATAAAGTTTTTCAGTAATGTTTTCTTTCAAAGCAATGCTTATCCGTCCTTCATCCATATACTGTTTCGCACGCTCTACTGCCTCCGGAGTACATTCACGCAAAACTTCCAACTGATACGAAGACTTCCCTATCAAAGCGCCCAAAGCAATGGCTATAGGGAGACCAATCATTCCGGTTCCGGGAATGCCGACTCCCATTGCATTCTTCAAAATATTAGCACTCAAGCGCAAAGAAATTTTCTCCGGAACGAATCCCAATAATTCTACAGCTCGCGTAACACACAATGCGACCGCTATGGGTTCGGTACATCCGATGGCCGGAACAACTTCGCGCTGAATAAGAGCAACAATACGCTGACGTTCTTCTGTTGACAACATAATCTTAAAAATTTTTAGGCGCAAAATTTCTTCTGCGCCTAAATAAAACATTTTATTTCTTGTAATTTTTCAATCCGGTCTCCAAGAATTGAATGAAATTGGGAATACTTTCATCAAAGGAGTAGGATTTATTTAGCGGCTTGCCTTGATTATCTACCAACACATAAAATGGTTGAGCATTTGCTCCGAACTTTACGCGCTGCAGATAGCTCCATTTGTCACCGACAGTGCGCAATGTTCGGTTTTTCCCGTTCTCAACTACCTTGAGCTGCTCAGGCAACGGTGCTTTCTCATCTACATAAAGTGAAATGAGCACGTACTCATTGTCGATTATATCCTTCACATTGGAATCTATCCATACGGAATTCTCCATCTTACGGCAGTTGACACAACCATGCCCGGTAAAATCCAACAACACCGGCTTGCCGGTACGTGCGGCATAGGCCATTCCTTCTTCGTAGTCAAGGAAATGTGTCTTCATTTCACTTTGGAATAAATTAAAGTCCTGCGTAGAAGCCGGAGGAGCAAACGCACTGATGGCACGCAAAGGCGCACCCCACAATCCGGGAACCATGTAAACTGCAAAAGCAAGGGAAATCAACGCCATAAAGAAGCGAGTCACACCCACTTTATCATCTTCCTCTTCATCATGCGGGAACTTGATCTTTCCCAGCAAGTAGAATCCGAGCAAAGCGAATATCATAATCCACAAAGCCAAGAAGGTTTCGCGGTCGAGAATGTGCCAACCGTAAGCCAAGTCAGCCACAGAGAGGAATTTCAAAGCAAAAGCCAACTCCAAGAAGCCCAATGTTACTTTAATTACGTTCATCCAATTACCGGACTTGGGCATTGATTTCAACCAAGATGGGAACATTGCGAAAAGTGTAAAGGGCAAAGCCAAAGCTACAGCAAATCCCAACAT
>JAFUNW010000120.1 GCA_017472905.1 Bacteroidaceae bacterium | reverse complement strand
TTTTTGCTTGCTTCTGCTATTGCTTGTTCATCCAAAATCTTGTAAACAAGGTTATCCTTGTCAAATTGGTTGAGGTTTTTGATACCTAAATCTTTTGCAATAGTTTGCAACTCAGACAATTCTTTTTCTCTTAATTGAATGATATTATACATATAAATTACTTTATATTATTTATTCTCCTTGATAAAATCGGGCAGTGGTTGGTTCCGTATTTTTAGAAACTCTATTCAAAAAAGTATGGAATCTTTCTAACTGTATAAATAAAAAGGGGAATATGTTTTTATTAATGTTTAGAACGTATAACCAATAAGGTTGTAGAACTCTTATTCGCTAAATTAGTTTTGATGGTGCAAAAGTAGTTATAATTTTGGATTTATCCATCTTTTCTTTTTTTTTTTTGATATCATGAAACTCTTTTTTATGGAATATGATGTTAAATGAACGTTAAACTTGCCTTTTTGTTCATTTCATTATCTTTAAAATAGTATTTTAGCAGTATAATTAATAATTTATTGTTTAAATATAAAAGTTCAGTCGAATGAAAAAGGTAATATCAACAGTAAAAGCACCGGCAGCAATCGGTCCTTATAGTCAGGCAATAGAGGTTAATGGAATGTTGTTCTTATCCGGACAGATTCCGGTTGATCCGTCTACCGGAGAGATTGTAGAAGGAGGAATCAAAGAACAAACTAAACAAGTGTTTGAGAATATAAAAAATGTATTAAAGGAAGCAGGTTTAACTTTAGACAATGTTGTAAAAACAACCGTTTTTTTAGCTGATATTTCAATGTTTGTTGAAATGAATGAAGTATATGCCAGTTATTTTACTTCAGATTATCCGGCCCGTTCTGCATTTGCTGTAAAACAATTACCTAAAGGGGCTTTGGTTGAGATAGAAAGTATAGCTATTAAATAAGGTAAGGAATTAAGATTTGTAAGATTTGTGTTGATGGCTGCTGTCTCTGTTTGAGATGAGGAATGCCATCAACACGTTTTAATTTTTTATAGTTGATGAAAAAGTATATTTCCCCCTCGTCATGGTTCTCTTTTGAATATCCTGATACGTGGAACGAATTTGAAGATGAAGAAGGAACGTTTCTTTTCTATAATCCGGATCTATGGAATGGTAGCTTGCGTGTATCTGCTTCATTAGATATATCTCCAAATTTCGCGAATAAAATTATGCGCGAAGAATTACAGCAATATGCCAATGCTAGTTTCGTGAAAATAGGACGTTGGGATTGTGTATATAGTCAAGAGAGTTTTAAAGAGAATGAATTAGATTATATTACTCATTTTTTTGTGACCGGAAAAGGTAATATGGCTCTTTTTTTTAGCTTTACGCAATCTGTTGGGGAGCGTATAGATGTTGTTCATAAAATAATAGAGAGTTTGTTATTTTTGAATCCGGAGCGTCCATCTTGTCATGAAGTAATTCCCCTTCGTCTAATGGAAATAATGGTAGTGAACGAGGCCTATCAATGGGGAGTAAAAAAGGTTAAAGAACTACTGAAAAAGGATATAGCATCAATACCTGTTGACAAGAGTCTTGCTTGTTTGCAAGAACTTTTGGATAAAGGAAAAATAGCAGATAATATGGAGAATCGTAAACGGTTATCACTGATTCTTTGTTGTTTTTTACTTGGTGAAGTTGATGGGGTTGAGTGGGTATCACTAATAGATGGATCTCTTGAAGTACCGATTCTTTTTTGGGGACATCGAGCTGATTATCCTGCAACATTCTTATTGAAAGATGCCGATGAATATTTGTTAAGACCGTATGAGTTTGTAACTCAACAAATGACAGAAGGAAGAACCTTGATGTATATTTATAATTTAATGTTAAATTATCATACATTGAAATAGATTTTAGACAGAGTAATTATGAATCCGATTCTACAAGTAGAGAACTTAACGAAGTCATTTGGGGAACTTCTTTTATATAATCAAATATCTTTTGGGATGTCAGAAGGTCAACGTGTAGGGTTGATAGCTAAAAATGGAAGTGGAAAAACTACTTTGCTGAACATTCTGACGGGAAAAGAGGATTATGATGATGGTCGTATTGTTTATCGGCGTGATGTTAGAGTTGGTTATCTAGAGCAATCGCCTGTATTTCCTAGTCATTTAAGTGTACTTGAAGCTTGTTTCTTGCATAGTGGAGAAGTCGCTCAGTTAATAAAGAATTATGAAGAATGTTTGTCTACCAAGGGGAATCCTGGACTTGACGAATTACTTTCTCGTATGGAACAAGGAAAAGTTTGGGATTATGAACGGAGAATAAAGCAAATACTTTTTCAACTGAAAATAACAGATTATACTCAACCAATCTCTCAGCTTTCCGGAGGACAATTAAAACGGGTAGCTTTGGCTAATGTATTAATTTCTGAGCCTGATTTTTTGATACTTGATGAACCAACCAATCATTTGGATTTGGAAATGATAGAATGGCTGGAAGGATTTTTGCATCGTGGAAAGCATACGTTATTGATGGTTACGCATGACAGATATTTCTTGGATAGAGTTTGTTCTGAAATAATGGAAATAGATAGTTATTCGGTTTATGCTTATAAAGGAAACTATAGTTATTATTTAGAGAAACGTCAAGAACGTATTGATTCAATTAATGCAGAAATAGTGCGTGCCAATAATCTTTATCGAACGGAATTGGAATGGATGCGGAGACAACCGCAAGCTCGTGGACATAAAGCACGTTATCGGGAGGAGGCTTTTTATGAATTGGAAAAAATAGCAAAGCAAAAGAGCATAGAGAAGAATGTTAAGCTAGCTGTTGGATCGACTTATATAGGAAACAAAATTTTTGAAGCAGAGAACTTATGTAAGCGTTTTGGAGAACTGAAAATATTGGAAAACTTTTCCTATATTTTTTCTCGTTATGAGAAATTGGGAATAGTCGGTAAAAATGGTACAGGAAAGTCTACATTTATTAAAATTTTGCTTAATCAGATACCTCTTGATTCAGGGAAGTTGGATATTGGTGAAACGGTTCGTTTCGGATATTATTCTCAAGAGGGCTTGCAGTTTGATGAACAGATGAAAGTGATAGATGTTGTACGAGATATAGCTGAAATGGTTGAGATTGGGGATGGACAAAAACTTACGGCGTCACAGTTCTTGCAACATTTTCTTTTTACTCCTGAGACACAGTATAATTATGTTTATAAACTTAGTGGTGGAGAACGTAGACGACTTTATTTGTGTACGGTATTGATGCGAAATCCGAATTTTTTAATTCTTGATGAACCGACAAATGATTTGGATATAATCACTTTGCAGATATTGGAAGACTATCTTCGTCTTTTTAAAGGGTGTGTGATTGTGGTTAGTCATGATCGATATTTTATGGATAAAGTAGTAGATCATTTGTTTGTTTTTCAAGGAGAGGGACGCATTCAAGATTTTCCGGGAAATTATACTCAGTATCGAGCATGGAAAGAAGAACAGGATAAGTCCGAGTCCAAAAGCGATAAGAAAAGTAAATCGCCGGAATTGAAAAAGCAAAAGGTCGGAGTTACCGAACGTAAACGAATGTCGTTCAAAGAGCGAAGAGAGTTTGAACAATTGGAACAGGAAATCGCAGAACTTGAAATTGAAAAACAAAATTTAGAAATAGCACTTTGCAGTGGAACTCTTTCTGTAGATGAATTGACAGAGAAATCGAAACGCCTGCCTTTGTTGGAGCAGGATTTAGAACAGAAAACAAACCGTTGGTTTGAATTGGGAGAGCTGGAAAACTAGTCTGCTTAAGAGTTTTGTATGTCGGCATTGATTTGTCCAATGTAATCCAATACATCTTTGCGTCCGGTCTTCTTTTCTGCAGAGGTCACAAAACAAGGGGGAAGTTCTTCCCATTGCTGTTTAAGTCGTTCTTTGTAGGACGTAATGTTTGCTTGCAATTTGCTGTTGCTTAATTTATCAGCTTTTGTAAAGATAATGGCAAAGGGAATCTCGTTCTTTCCTAACCATTCGATGAATTTTAAATCTATTTCCTGAGGGGCATGTCGACTATCTATTAATACGAACAAGCAAGTAAGTTGCAATCGGTTAAGAATGTATTCCTCGATTAATTTCTTTATTTTTTCTTGTTGTTTTTTACTTCGTTGCGCATATCCATATCCCGGAAGGTCTACAAGATACCAATTCCGGTTGATTAAAAAATGATTGATAAGCAATGTTTTGCCGGGAGTAGAAGAGGTCATGGCCAATTTGTTATGTCGTGTAAGCATATTGATGAGGCTGGACTTTCCTACATTCGAACGGCCGATAAAAGCATATTCCGGTTTTCCATCCTGTGGGCATTTTTTGATGTCGCTGTTGCTAATGACAAATTGTGCTTCTGTTATTTCCATAATTGCAATTACATTTCTTTGTGGGCAAAGGTAAGTAAACTTAATGAAAAACAAAAAAAGAAGATTACTATTTTGTTCTTTTAGGCTACTTTTCATGTGATACTTTGCGTGGATAAAATCCAGAATGGTTGAAAATGAATCAGAACTTATTTGTTGGATTCTCTTGTAATAATCTTTATTTAAAGAAAAAAGAAGAGTTTTAGAAACTTATCTTTCTAATCTTTTGGGCTAATCTGTGCTTTACATTATCTTTGCACGAAAATTCAAGATTGACTACATGAACCAACAATATCCTTCTGTTTTGCTAGAAAAAGCAGTAGAAGAGTTTGCAAAATTACCGGGAATAGGTCGTAAAACTGCTTTGCGTTTGGTCTTACATCTTTTGCGGCAAGAGACTTCGGTGTCGGAGAAATTTGGAAATGCCTTGATAGATTTACGTCGTGGGGTAAAGTATTGTCAAGTTTGTCATAATATATCAGATACGGATATGTGTCAGATTTGTTCCACTTCTTCGCGCGACAAGTCTTTAATATGTGTTGTTGAAAATGTACGTGATGTACTTGCAATTGAGAATACTCGTGAATATCGCGGACTATATCATGTTTTGGGAGGGGTTATCTCTCCAATGGATGGCATCGGTCCGGGTGATTTGCAAATAAGTAGTTTAGTTGAACGTGTTGAGTCCGGTGGAGTGACAGAAGTAATTTTAGCACTTAGCTCTACGATGGAGGGAGATACGACCAACTTTTATATTCATCGGAAGTTGGCACACACCGGAGTTAACTTAAGTGTGATTGCTCGTGGCATATCTGTGGGTGATGAATTGGAATATACCGATGAGGTAACTTTGGCACGTTCCATTATGGCGCGTGTTCCATTTAAGTAGTTAGTATAATTAAATGTATATGGAAGAACTTAAAAAGATGATTCGCTGTTTGCGTATTCAGTATTTGCTGTTTTGGTTTTTGGCGATTTTGTTGTGTTGTGTATATGAATTAGGTTTTTTTGAGGAAGGTGTTTTTGTCGGTGATTCTTTTACAGAATATGTTTTGCAGTCATTAGGCATATTGCTAACGTTGTTG
>JAFUNW010000119.1 GCA_017472905.1 Bacteroidaceae bacterium | reverse complement strand
TATGTTCTGTTGTAGTAATCAAATCGTCTACAAGAGTGGCATTACCCACCCATTTGGAAGGAATACCTTCGTTATTGCAACAATCAAAAGTATATGCTGCTGTTGTTTCTGAAATATCATTCAATCCGGTAATTGCACCAATGTAACTATCCGGCATATTCGAAGCAGTAGCATAGCCGGAATGGATGGCGGTATGAACCTCTCCCAAATTCAAATTATATCCAACGATTCCACCGGAAGCTGCGACTCCGCTCTCTGTATCACAACCAATGACAACGATGTTTCCTTCATTGCCACACGCTTTGATAAAGCTTTTGTTATTTCCACCGGCTATACCTCCTCCATAAACTTCCGTCCCGGAAGTCAACAAAGCATGTACATTACCTTTGTTTGAAGAGGAGGAAACAGTGGTTCCATTTTGGTTCAAACCGACAATGCCTCCGGCCCATGCTGCAGAATGTGCAGCTGTAATTTCTATCTTTCCGATATTTCTGCTGTCGATAATAGAACCTGTAGAAACATTCGTTTTGGTAGTATTCATTCCGGCTATACCTCCGATGCGTACCTGTCCGTTGGCGGCTTGGATATTTTGGACATTCTCGCAATTTTCTATTTTCGCTTGATTAGTACCCACGATACCTCCGACCATCGTATAAACGTTATTATGGGTGTTTTGGTTTTCACCTGACAAAACGCCATAATTTTCAGAGTCTGTAATCTCTTCTTGGCTGTTGATTCCGGCAATTCCACCTAAATAAATGATACATTGTTCATCCGTAATCAATGTTGTAGAAGCTGTGATGTCGGCATAGCTACGACAGTTATAAATCGTTCCATTGTTTTGTCCGCAAATACCGCCGACCTGTAAGAACTTACTTTGACTGTTCTCTAACCGGTAAGTTCCCGAAACTATGGTGTTTTGTATTTTTCCATTGTTTATACCGAAAAGTCCGGCAACCGAATTGTTTGTTGCAGAGAGTTCTAACGTGGGATTCAAATTTTTGATGATGTGTCCTCCCCCATTAAATATACCCTTAAAAGTATTATCCTCATTCTTGCCAATAGGAATCCAACTGATATTTGCCATGTCCACATCGGTCAACAGATTCAAAGTTACCCCACTAAAAGATACCCCTTCATTAACCAACTTGGCTAATCCGGCCAATGCTTCGGCTGACGGTATCGACAATTCTGTTTCTGCATCAGAATACCAATCGGTATTAAATTCTCCATTCCAGGGAACGATTTCGAAACTTTCATCACCAGAGGTAACATCGGAAGTAGCATCCTCGTCTGTTGTCCAATCACTGATTTCTCCTGTGAGTTGACCTTCAGTAATGCTGCTGGTCAGTTCGATATCATAATCATATTTTGTCCCTATAGCCCATTTTTTATGCTCTGAAGAGAATGTAAATGAGAATTTCTGACCAGACAAGAGAGAGATTGTTATCTGTTTATCCTTGCATTCCTGAGGAATCAGAATGGCTTCCGCTACAATCTCATCCGCTGTCTGAGTTACATAAGTATTCACTTGTTGAGTCTCTTCATCCAAAGATATTTCACCGCTTGCAAGCGAAAAAGAACCGGACGCTTGAATATTCATCAGAGACAAAGACAATCCGTTCAAATCAGCCTGCGCCACTCCCTCACCTGCCGTAATATGGAAAATGACTTTGCTCATTTGGTGTTTGAAAGTCAGTTTCTGAGGTTCTTGAGTTGCCGAAATGTTCGTAAGGTTGTTACTATATAAGAAGTCCAATTGGGATTGCTTTTGTTGATTACCTGTGTATAACTCAACACTATAATCTTTCACAGCTGAAAATGGATAATATGCTATGAAATCTACAGAGCCTGTAGTCGGATAGAATATGATGTCATCATCATCCACCGCATCGAAACTACTAGCAGAGGTTTGATAAGCATATTTCCGATTGGAAGCATTGTGTAGAATGCTATTATCGGATAAAGAAGAACCGTTTGAAAACATAAAAATACCCACTTCGTCTCCATTTTCCCATTCATTATTTATAACACGTGTGGTTATAGTTCCGGAAAAATTAACCGGTATCCGGTTACCAAGTTCGTCATCAGGAAGTTCATGAGTTATAGTACTACATGCCGATATGCATGCTAAGAAAAGAGACCCAAGCAAAATATTTTTAATCGTTCTCATGGGAATAAATTTATTAGATTTTACTTTAAATTATCTGCTGCAAATTTATCCCTTTCTTTCTTAAATGCAAAAGTTTTTTTATAAAATCTTATGTTCGGACTTTCTTTTGCAATAAAAAGTATCTAAGATACACTTTAGTCTTGGCACTTATAAGCATTAACAGCATCAATGACGTATTGAACTTCCTCGTCTGTCATAATCTGACTAATGGGTAGACTCAATTCTTCTTGATGAATCCGTTCTGTAACAGGATAATGAAGATGATTCCACTCACTATATGCTTTTTGTTGATGAGGAGGAATGGGATAATGAATCAGAGTTTGTATGCCCAACGATTGCAAATATTGCTGCAGGTCGTCCCGATAGGGAGTACGTATCGCAAAAATATGAAATACATGCCTTAACCAAGAATGTACTTCCGGCAAAGAAATCACCGGATTATTTATTTGCTTCAAATAACGCCGGGCGATTTGACGTCTACGATCATTGTCTGCATCCAATCGTTTCAATTTCAATGTAAGAATAGCAGCTTGTATTTCATCCAGTCTGCTGTTAAAACCTTTGTATTGGTTGACATATTTGACTGAAGAACCGTAATTTGCCAAAATACGTACTGTACGAGCCAATTCTCGATTGTTGGTTACAACAGCCCCCCCATCGCCTAAAGCTCCCAAATTCTTCCCCGGATAAAAACTGAATCCGGCTGCATCACCTAAAGAACCGGCACGAACACCTTGATACAAAGCTCCATGAGATTGGGCACAATCTTCCAAGACTCTTAAACTGTATTTTTTAGCAAGCTCGTTTATCTCATTCATATCACAAAGCTGACCATAGAGATGGACAACCATGATGGAACGGGTTCTACATGTTATCAACTTTTCTATCTGGGTAACATCTATCAAGGCGTCTCCCTCTGAAGGTTCGCATAAAACAGGACGTAAACCGCATCGACTAATGGCCAAAATGGATGCTATATAAGTATTGGCCGGCACAATAATTTCATCACCGTCCTCCCACGCATACATCTGTTTCCACGCTTGCAATATTAAAGTTAAAGCATCTAGTCCATTGGCTACCCCTACACAATAACTTGCATCACAATAACCGGCAAAAGCATGTTCAAAATGCTTCACCTCTTCTCCCTGCAGATACCATCCCGATTGTACAACACGTTGCACTTCTTGTGACAATTGAGGTTCGAACGAATCCGTAATTCGTTTAATATCCAAGAATTTTATATTCATGTCAGCAAATTTATCATATAACTATCATATACAACCCCTCGTGCTCCAAAAGCTTCTTTCTGACGAACAAGACCTTCATTGAGAACACGACCTCCTTGCTCTACGGATGTACCAAAATCTATGTACCGTTTATCTACATATTGCTCATCCATCAACCAAAAATAAATCGCATCAACCGCTCCTTTTTCCCTTCCTTCCGGTAATGAAGCGATGTATTGTGAATGTATCAGATGAGACATTTCGTAAATGATAGTACCGGCTAACATTTTGCCCTCTGTAGTATAAGCTCCATAAAGATGAATGTTTTTAGGAAAACGACTCTTAAGCAATTTGATTTCTTCAAGTGAATGCACAGGAATGGCCTGATGTCTTTCTGCCAAAACTTCTTCAAGAATCTGCCAAAATGAATCTAAATCATTACTCTCACAAACAACAAGACCTTGAGCAAACGCTTGACGAATATGAGATTTTCGACCACTGCGAAGAGGTATACGATGAGTCATGTCCACTACCGAAGATATTCCTCGTGTGTGCAACACTGCATTATGCCGAAAAAGTGCATACAAATCTTCTTCTGATGGACATTTATTATAGATATAAGGTATAGGCTTATAGACAAAGCGAGTAGCACTTAATTCAGTACGCATCCATTCAAGCATCACCGTAAATATATCCAGCACCCGAATACTAGTCAGATCATCTCCGATTATAAGACCACCATAAGTCAAGCCTTGATGACTATATACCGTTTGTTCTGCTTCAACCCAATTAGCTGGCAACAAAGCCACTAAATGATTCTTGCGATAGAACATTAGTGAACAATCGGTAAATCGATGTGCATGATAATCCATATAAGAACGTTCTAACAAAAACGTTCCATTACGCGATGAACGAACAAAAGCATCCCATTCAGCCTGCTTCTCTATTGTATACCTAATTATTTGCATTGTTTTAAAGATAAAAATTCATCGTAATCGCAAATGTAATCTTCTTTGCAATAAACATCAGAAGCTAATACCATACAAACTGCTGCCGATGAAAAATTCTCTAACCGACACCAAATACCCGGTACAACTAAAAGACCATAAAACGGACGATCAAGATGTACAACACGAGTTTCATATCCATCATCTAAAGTAAGATCGAAACTACTGCTGGCTGCCACTATAAATTGATATACTTCGCGATGAGCATGTGCACCACGAGTCGTTCCCGCAGGAATATCATATATATAAAAAACCCGCTTAATTTCAAAAGGAACATCTGTACAATTATTTATTGCAGTTAAATTACCTGCCGGATCATGAACTTTGGGCAAAGGTATTACTTTACAAGCGTCTAATCTGTTAGAAGAAAAAGCATCTTTCGTAGGTAATACAATCTTTGGATATATAATAGAGTTGAAAAAACTATTTTCTTTTTTCAACTCTTGCAAAAACAAATCAAAATCACGTATATAATCTTTTTCATCATAACGTATAGATGATAATACCAAACAAAGTGAATTTGTTGAGAAATTCTCCATCCTCCGCCAGGTCATACGTGGTACGTAAATTCCCATATACGAACGATTTAACTGATATTTACGCTCTGATTTCCCATCATGTAACACAACATCGAAACTTCCTGAAAGAGCAACGATAAACTCCTCCTGAAAACGAAATGCATGACTACCACGAAATTCACCACCAGGAACATCATAAATCCAATAAGTTCGTTCTATAGAAAAAGGTATATGATTTAATCCTTCTATAAAAGAAAGATTTCCACGTTCATCGAAGATTTTAGGCAGCTGTATAATCTGCTCATTTTTACGAACTAAAGTTTCTCCACTCAGATCCATTGCAAAATTATTTGGCACAAAGGTAGAAAAAACTTTTGAAAAACATTGCATAATCAAAAATAAACCTCTACCTTTGCACCGCATTTGAGAAAGATG
>JAFUNW010000118.1 GCA_017472905.1 Bacteroidaceae bacterium | reverse complement strand
TAATCAGCGGCGCTGATTATATAAACCGTGACGTTGATTATGTAATCAGCGGCGCTGATTATATGATTAACGCAGCGGATTAAAGTTTCGAACAGTCCGACAGAAGTTCTGCTCCTACAGCCTAAATTAAGAAAAGCGGCTGTTCAGCATCTACACCGAACAGCCGCTCGCTACAAAGGCTATATCATCTTAATCCATGTGGAAAACTTCCGGAAGCGGAATGCTTACCGGTGAATTATCGGGATTCACCTCCATGATGTCGGCCATATAATCCCACCATTTCTGTACAATCGGATTGCTTCCCATATCCTGCGATGATTCTTCGCCCTCCACTTTCTGGAAAGCAAACAGGATATTCGTATCTTTGTCCCAGTAAATGGAATAATCAAATACACCGTTCTTAGACAACAGTTCTTTCAATTCCGGCCAAATTGCCGCATGTCGTTTCTCGTACTCAGCCTCACAACCCGGCTTCAAGTACATTTTAAAAGCTTCTCTTCTCATTTTGATTTAAGTATTTTATTATTTTCTTCGCCCGTCCTTTCCGGACGGTTCGATTCTTCTTTTTTCTACGGAAAGAACATCTCTCCTTTCCCACTGCATTACACCTTATTTAATATAGGTCCCGCGAAAGAATGTACCTTTCTTCAAATCACTTCCGAAGTAGAATCCCGGCTGAGTCGGCTGGTTGTAAGAGACATTCTGAGTCGCTATACTGATTCGATAAACCGGATCTTCCAAGAATGTATGGAACTTGTATTCGGTCGGGATAGGCGAAATGTACAATCGAAGTTCGGAATTATCTTCCGTTCGAAGCAACACCTCTTCGCGCCAGTCACCGATGATGTCTGCATGAAGACAAGGATTGGACTTGCTGCCATTGTTTCGCACAGTTCCGGCAAAAGTAACCAATTCTTTGGTATCTTTTGCTTCCCAATCGTATTTGGAAATCTGATTTCCATTCAACAATTCACGGAGCAAATCATCGTCCCACCAGACAGCCATGTTGCAAGGCAAACGTCCGGGGTCGTCATTGACCACTTTGCCCTTTACATTTCGTATTCCACCGGAGGCCAACGACCACATTTCAACGCCATACGATGTTGGATCTATATCGGCCGCCATGCAACGGCCTACATCCATTTTTGACTTCAGTTGGAAAATGATTTCTCCGGTTGCCGCATCGCGGAATGTAGAGCCATCGCGCTTGTTTTCATGGCAATCCCACACCTGCAACTTATCCGAGTCGGGATAAAATGCCGTCAGATGAATGGCATCTCCATGCCCCATTCGTGTCGTATAAAGCCCCGTACCATCGTGGTCGACCGCCATTGAGCCGTATATGATTTCATCGTATCCGTCTCCATCCACATCGCCCACCCTGAGGTTGTGGTTTCCCTGTCCGGCATAGGCGCGATTTGCGTCTTCATCCGTATCGAAAACCCATCGTTGCGTCAGTTGCTTGCCATCCCAGTCGAAAGCAGCCAAAACCGTACGGGTATAATATCCCCGACACATCACCACACTGGGATGCTTTCCATCCAGATAAGCAATGCAAGCCAAGAAACGGTCGCTGCGATTGGCCTTGCCATCGCCCCACTCCCGAACATCACCGCGAGAAGGGACATAATCGACCGTACACATCGCTTCGCCGGTCAATCCGTTGAACACAGTCAAATATTCCGGCCCGGTCAGGATGCGTCCCTGTCCCTGTGGAGTCGGTTTATAGAAGCGCCTACGGAAGTCACGCGGCCCTCTTCGGTCATTTTCCCTCTTTGGAGAATCATCCATACGTTCCCGCTCTCGCCTCATCCGCTCTTCCCGCTCTTTCTGCATGGCCGCAAACCGCTCCATCTGTCCGGCATAACCGACCGTATCTCCCAATTCACGATAATCGGCTTCACCGGTTCCGATAACATTCCCTACGCCATCCACAGTTCCGTCAGCCGTCTTTACCACCACCTCGGCCCGGTTGTCACCATCCAAGTCGTACACCATGAATTGAGTATAGTGTGCTCCGGCCCTAATGTTGCGTCCCAAATCTATGCGCCACAAATGTTCACCGTTCAATCGATAACAATCCAACAGGACATTTCCGGTGTATCCATCATGGGCATTATCATGGGCATTGGAGGGGTCCCATTTCAAGATAATCTCATACTCTCCATCTCCGTCCACATCGCCGATGCTCGCATCGTTAGCACTGTAGGAATAGCTTTGGCCGAAAGGAGTTTTCCCTCCGGCCGGAATGTCCAGCGGTATCTGAATATACCCCATCGGACTGTCCGGAGGCAGGATATAGCTTCCGTCTATCTGATGCGTCTCCACACCATCGATTAAAGGGCGCACCTCGTAATGAACCGTATCCTTTGCAGGAGCCTCATCAACCCAAAAAGAGGGACCGTCTGCCGGCAACTTCGCCAATAACTCTTTGTTCCGATAAATACAAAACTCCGTAGCCGAAGAGTCTGCGGAGAGATAGCGCCAGCTCAAGCATACTTTTTGAGAGTCCGCACGAAAAGCAACCAAACCTCTTCCCAAATATTCGCGTTGCATCTCACCTAAATTGTAGCGAGGTTGCGAAAAACCGAAAAAGGAAAAATTGAAAAAGAAAAAGAGACAGACAAATAATGATTTCACGTTCATGGTTGATAAGAATAAGAATTAAGTTTAAGGGCAAAAGTAACTCTTTTTGTTTATTTGACCTATAAAATAAAAGAAAATGTAGGCTTAGAAGAGAAAAAAACAGCCGCAAACAAGATTCCTCCCTTACAAAAGGGAAAAAAAAGAATATTTTTCCTACATTTGCGAAGTTAATACCGGATAAACAAACCAATAAATTATAAAACAGAATGAAAAAGAATCTTTTCTCTTTAGCAGTTTTGCTGATTACAGGTCTCATGACGATGCAAGCCCAAGAGCTTCCCAACCGTCAAGAAACACTGAAAACCTTACTTTCGGTCAATAAATATTTTATGACCCAGAATCCCGACCCGGGAGTTCCTACCTTTGTAAAAAAGATGCGCACCAGCAACCTGTGGACCCGTGCGGTCTATTACGAGGGACTGATGGCTCTCTACAGCATCTACCCGCAAGAAGAGTTTTATGACTACGCCTATCGTTGGGGAGAAAGTCACAATTGGATGGTACGTAACGGCAGTATCAGTCGCGATGCGGATAACCAATGCTGCGGACAAACTTATATCGATTTATACCGCATGACGGGGGATCGCCGCATGATTCGCAGCATCGATGCCTGCATGACCATGTTGGTTAACACTCCACAGGTAAACGATTGGTGGTGGATTGATGCCATACAAATGGCCATGCCTGTTTTTGCCAAGCTGGGAAAAGAAAAAGGAAACGACCAACGCTACTTCGACAAGATGTGGGAAATGTATTCCTACACCCGAAACCAACACGGAGAAAATGGTATGTATAACCCGGAAGACGGACTTTGGTGGAGAGACCACGATTTTGACCCTCCATACAAAGAACCGAACGGCGAAGACTGCTATTGGGCACGCGGAAACGGTTGGGTCTATGCAGCTTTGGTACGTGTTCTCAACGAAATCCCGGAAAACGAAAAGCACAGAGCTGACTATATCAAAGACTTCAAGGCTATGAGCAAAGCAATCAAGGCTTGCCAACGCACTGACGGATATTGGAACGTCAGTATGCACGATGAAGGTAATTTCGGAGGAAAAGAAGTCACCGGAACTTCGCTCTTCGTTTATGGAATGGCTTGGGGAGTACGCAACGGCATCCTCGACCGCGAAGAATATTTGCCGGTATTGCTGAAAGCATGGAACGCCATGAGTAAAGAGGCCGTACATAAAAACGGATTCCTGGGTTATGTACAAGGAACAGGTAAAGAACCCAAAGACGGACAACCCGTTAAATATGATTCCAAGCCTGACTTTGAAGATTACGGAATCGGATGTTTCTTGCTCGCCGGAACCGAAGTTTACAAATTAAAATAAAAGAACTGTTCGTATGAGATTCAAAACATTATGCGTAATATGCATGGCTGCACTCTGTAGCCATGCACAAGAGTTTAGCTTCGACCTGACCGGCAACCGGCGTATTGCAAAAGGAGACATCGCCGTAACGGAAACAACTCTATACTCCGACAGCCTCGGATATGGCTACGACCTGCAACCGGCTCCGACCCGAAAAAGCACAGCTCCTTATTTCTTCTCGGTAAAAGTACCGGATGGGAACTACCACGTAACTGTCACCTTAGGAAGTAAAAAACGGGCCGGAAATACCACCGTTCGCGGAGAGTCTCGCCGACTCTTCATCGAGAATCAACCGACCAAGAAAGGAGAACTTAAAGAATACTCCTTTACTATCAACAAACGTAACCCGGTCATCAACGAGAAGGAAAGTGTACGTATCAAACCACGCGAACGAAACAAGCGTAATTGGGACAACAGACTAACGCTTGAATTCAATGGAGAGGCCCCCGTATGTTCCAAAATCGTCATCAAACGCGTAGAGGATGTACCGACCATATTCCTATGTGGAAATTCTACGGTAGTCGATCAAGACAATGAGCCTTGGGCCAGTTGGGGACAAATGATTCCCCGCTTCTTTACCGACAAAGTTTGCTTTGCCAACTATGCAGAAAGCGGAGAATCCAGTAACACATTCATTGCAGCCGGCCGCTTAAAAAAAGCATTATCTCAAATGAAAGCAGGCGACTACATCTTTGTGGAATTCGGACACAACGATGAAAAGCAGAAAAAACCGGGATGTGGAGCTTGGGGACACTTCATTCATCACCTGAAAATCTACATTGACGAGGCACGCGCCAGAGGTGCACACCCCGTATTAGTAACTCCAACTCAACGAAGAAATTTCAAAGGAGACAAATTGGTGGATACGCACGGAGAATTTCCTGAAGCAGTGAAGTTCTTAGCAGAAAAGACCGGAGTTCCGGTCATTGACTTGCAACAGATGACGACAGTTCTCTATGAAACGTTGGGAGTTGAAGACTCTAAGAAAGCTTTGGTACACTATCCCGCCGGAACCTGGCCGGGACAAACCAAAGCCTTTGCCGACAACACACACTTCAACCATTATGGAGCTTATCAAATAGCCAAATGCGTCATTGAAGGTATCAAAAATGCACAATTACCCTTGGTGCAATTCCTTCGCGAAGATTACCAAGCATACGATCCGGCCCATCCGGACGCTTTCGACTCCTTCAAATGGAACAACAGCCCATTTACTGAAATAGAAAAGCCGGACGGAAACTGATTTTTTTCAGAATATAAATCAAAAGCAAAGCGTCTTAAGATAAATAAACAAATATCTTAGGACGCTTTGCTTTTCCCTAAAAACAGGAACAACCTCGTTTTATAAATAAATATAAGACAAAAAACAAACGAGGGATTTTTATTCAAGCCTCTGAAACCGGTACAGTTCCCGCTTTATTCCCAAAGCCCAAACTACGAAAAGTACTAAAGGAGGAATGCTCTCAACAAAAGTTTTCATTAAAAAAGCCCCTCAAAAAAATCGAGGGCTATTTTTTACTTATTGAAGTTCCTATTGACTTTATTTGAACTGCCGCTGAATCCATTTCAAGTGTCCATATTCCGTTTCATTCGTTGTCCAATGCTCATTGATGGGGGTTATCAAAGCTTCCTTGGGACAAGTCATGACATTGTAAACAACATAGCTGGTAGTCGGCGGACAAGTGTTATCATTAAAGCCCCAAGTAATGCGAGTAGGGCAAGTCACCTGTCTGGCAAAGTTTACTACATCGAAATATTGAAGGGTTTTGATTTTCTGTGCATCCAAATGAATATTCTTTCCTACAGAAAAATGCGGATAACCTCCAGTTCCTCCTTCTGCATAACCGGACATATCGCTCAAAGCAGGATGGTTAGCCACGCATGCCGTTACACGCTTGTCTAAGCCGGCCGTTACAATAGCCAATGCACCCCCTTGACTACCTCCCTGTACAGCTACATTCCGACCGTCCCATTCCGGCAACGAAGTCAAATAGTCTATTGCACGAACACAACCTAAATAGACGCGCTTCATATAATAATTTTCACGACTATCTATGCCATTGGACAAATAACCATTCTCACGACTATTGAATGCATTGCTTATCTCTTTGAATGTTTCGGCATCAATCTCCGGATTCAATCCATGAATTTCCATTTCTAAACGAATGCATCCCTCTTCGGCATAATATTTGCGGCGAAGAGGCTCCTTTATCGTCTTTACTCCGGCTCCGGGAGGACAAAGCACAACCGGATAGGAACCTTTTTCTTTCGGGCGTGTCAGATAACCGTAGACAGCTTGTCCACGCTTTGTAACGTCCAACTTAATCAGGTAACAATCTATTTTATCGGTACAATACTCCGGTACCAATTTGCAAGTATAATTTAAAGGTACTTTGGCCAATTCTGCCAACTCATTCTCCCAAAAT
>JAFUNW010000117.1 GCA_017472905.1 Bacteroidaceae bacterium | reverse complement strand
GAGGCGGCCGGTGGAAGTCACGGTTTGGTTGAACGAAGTGTGTATGCGTCCGGTTTGCGGATTGATGAGGGTGGGGAGGGCATCAATGTAGGTGCTGAGAAGCTTTTTGAGTCCTCGGTATGCCAAAATAAGTCCTACAACGGGGTGTTTGTCGCGTAGGTTCTCCAAGACCTCTTCGGAGGTGGAATATTGTCCGGTGCGTGTTTTTTTGGCTTTAGCACTGATTTTAAGCGTTTCGAAAAGTACTTCGCCCACTTGCTTGGGTGAAGAGATGTTGAACGTAAGTCCGGCGGCGTCATAAATCTTCTGTTCAATCTCTTTCATGCGCCCGGTGTAAAGTTGCGAAGCTTCTTGTAAAGCTTGCGTGTCTATTCTTACACCGTTTTGCTCCATATTTGCCAAAACGGGAACCAAAGGCATTTCGATGCGCCGGAAAAGTTCTGTTACTCCCTGCTTCTCCATCTCCTTTTGGAGAATATTTTTTAGCTTCAACGTGATGTCTGCATCTTCGCAGGCATATTTATAGACCTCTTCGGGTGCTAGGTCGCGCATGTTGCCTTGTTTTTTTCCTTTGGCTCCAATCAATTCTTCAATTCGGATGGTTTGGTAGTGCAGATAGACTTCGGCCAAGTAGTCCATGCCGTGATGTAGTTCGGGTTGCAGCACGTAGTGTGCTATCATCGTGTCGAAGAGTTTTCCTTGAATTCGGATTCCATAGTGCGAAAGAACGGTCATGTCGTACTTGATGTTCTGTCCGATTTTCTCAGTAGCAGGGTTTTCGAAGATGTCGCTGAATTTTTTAACAATTCGCAATGCTTCTTCTCGTTTGGGAGGAACGGGAACATAAAAGGCTTGGTTTTCGGTGAACGAAAAACTCATTCCTACCAATTCGGCAGTCATGGCATCGGTTCCGGTAGTCTCTGTGTCCAGACTGAGAATTTCCTTTGTCCGTAAAATTTGTACTAAATCGTCTATTTTCTCCTCACTATCAATGAGTTGATAGTCGTAAGTAGTCTCTTCAAGCGTTGTGAGATTCGTTTTTTTCTCGCTTCCCGTACTTTCTTCCGCAAAAAAGCCAAAGAGATCGCCTTGTATGGCCGTTTGCTTGGATGAGTTAACAGGGATACGCTTTTCCGAGTTCAGAATTCGCTCGATCAAGTTTCGAAACTCTAACTCTTCGAATAGTTTTCTTAAGGAGTCTTCATCTGGGCTTTGGCGTTTCAGCTCTTGCAAGTTGAGCGTGATGGGAACGTCCGTCTTGATGGTTGCCAGAAACTTGGAAAAGCGAATTTGTTCGGCATTTTCTTCTACCTTATTCTTTAATGCTCCTTTCAGCTCGTCTGTATGTGCCAGCAGGTTGTCGATACTTCCGAATTGGGCAATCAATTTTTGGGCTGTCTTTTCTCCCACCCCCGGGCATCCGGGTATGTTGTCGGACGAATCGCCCATCAATCCGAGCAAATCAATCACTTGTTCGGGCGATTCAATACCGAACTTGTTTTTGACCTCTTCCGGTCCTAAGGTATCAAAGTCTTTGTCGCCATATCGCGGACGATACATGTATACATTCTCTCGAACCAACTGGCCGTAGTCTTTGTCGGGCGTCATCATGTAGGTAGGAATGCCTTGCTTGCCGGCTTGTAGAGCCAATGTACCGATAACGTCATCGGCTTCGTATCCGGTAATTTCCAGAATAGGGATGTGGTAAGCACGTATGATATCTTTGATGATGGGGATGGAACGGCGGATGTCTTCAGGCGTTTCTTCGCGTTGTGCTTTGTATTGCTCGTAAGCCTCGTGTCTGAAAGTCGGTCCTTTCGGGTCGAAAGCTATTCCAATGTGTGTGGGTTGTTGCTTTTTCAGTAAATCCTCCAGGGTATTGACAAATCCAAAGATAGCAGAGGTGTTCATTCCTTTGGAATTGATGCGCGGATTCTTGATAAAAGCATAATAAGCCCGGTATATCAAGGCATATGCGTCTAATAAAAAGAGTTTATCCATAATAATCTTTATTTTTTCGGGGTAAAAGTACGAAAAAAAGCCGAGTTTAGCGTTTTATTATTAATTTTGTCGCAAATTTTAAGTCAGGATGAACGAAATCTACGCAATAAGGAAACCGATAGAAGTAGAAATGGACGAATTGTCCATGATGTTTCAGGAGGCTTTGTACAGTACAAATCCTCTGTTAGAGCGTGTGTTGAGCCATATTCGTAAGCGGACGGGTAAGATGATGCGTCCCATGTTGTTGCTTCTTATGGCTAAACGCTTCGGGGTAGTGACTCGTAAAACTCTTCATGCTGCTCTTAGTTTGGAGATGCTCCATACGGCAAGTTTAGTACACGATGATGTGGTAGACGAGAGCGAAGAACGGCGTGGCATGCCCTCTGTGAATGCTGTATTTAACAACAAACTTTCGGTTCTCTCTGGTGACTATTTGCTTTCAACGGCTTTGCTTCATGCTTCGTTGACCGGCGATGTGAATATCATAGCCATGATTTCTCATTTGGGACGTCAGTTGGCCGATGGTGAGATTCTGCAACTTTCCAACATTGATAGCGAAGAACTCTCAGAAGAAGTATATTTTCAGATTATCCGTAAAAAGACCGGTGCACTGTTTGAAGTGTGTGCGCAAGCCGGAGTGCTTTCGGTGAGTGGAAGTGTTCAGGAGATGGAATGGGCACGTAGTTTTGGCGAAATCATAGGGGTGGTGTTTCAAATCAAGGACGATATATTTGATTATTCACCCAATACAGCGATTGGCAAACCTACCGGAAACGATATGCGAGAGGGGAAATTGACTCTGCCGGTCCTTCATGTCTTGCTTGAAACGCATGATGAAAAGATGTTGGCATTGGCTGGCAAAGTGAAGGCTGGAAATGCTACGGATGAAGAAATTGTTCAGTTAGTGAACTTTACCAAACAAAACGGAGGAATCGCTTATGCGGTGGGAGTGATGCAGCGCGAAGTGGAACGCGCACATCAATTGCTTGAACAGTATCCGGATGATGAAATTCGTGCCTCACTTGCAGCATATATCGACTATGTGGTGGCACGGGAAAAGTAGGAATCTGTCTATTCCGGATTTAAAAATACAAATCCCCCGAAAAGTGAATCTGCTTCGGGGGATTTTCTGTTTTTACCCCCCCTTATTTCAACGTTTTGTACGAAAGAATGTGCCAGCTGATTCCGAATGCAAGAACCGGAAGGAACACTTTAAGCCCAAAGTAGGGGACTATAAAAAATGTGCAATACAGCAACGTGATCCATACCAACGATACAGAAACAATCTTGACACGCAAAGGTATAGCTTTGTGTTCGCGGAAATTGCGAATGTAGGGGCCTAATTGCTTATGCTCAAGCAACCAATTGTAGAGACGCGGAGAACTACGGAAATAGAGTGCAGCTGCAAGCAATAGAAAGGGTGTTGTAGGCAATAATGGGAGAAATATTCCAATGATTCCAAGTGCCAAACAGATACTGCCAAGTATAATTAAAAGAATATGCATGGGTTATGTATTAAAAAAGAGGAACGAACACGTCTAAGAGTCCGTCCCTTTTTTGATGTCTCGTTGATAATAACAATGTGACCAAAGCAAATGTTTAGAAGAAGTGCGTATCTTCTTCTAAAATTTCCGACAATAAAAGGTTTGTAAGTCGGCTGGTACCGAGGCGGAATAGCTTGCTATTAAGCCATTCGTCTCCCAGAACTTCTTTGACAATGGTGTAATAGACCAGTGCGTCTTGTACGGTATTTATTCCTCCGGCTGGTTTGAAACCGACTTTCTTTCCGGTTCTTGCATGATATTCTTTGATCGCTTGACACATGACAAAAGCCGCTTCGGGAGTCGCTGCAGGTTCGAGCTTGCCGGTAGAAGTCTTAATGAAGTCCGCACCGCTATACATAGCTAATAGTGCCGCTTTTTTGATGTTCTCGAAACTACCTAAAGCTCCAGTCTCTAGAATTACTTTCAACGGGCGTTCACCACATATGGCTTTCAATTCTTCTAATTCATCGCACATGCCTTCATAGTCATTGCTCAGAAACTTTCCTACAGGTATCACTACGTCTATTTCAGTTGCTCCCTCACTAAGGGCTAAAGCCGTTTCTGCAACCTTAACTTCCATAAATGTCTGTGAAGAGGGGAATCCGCCTGCTACACAAGCAATATTTACCCCTTCGGCTTGCAGTGATTGGCTGATAATGCCTGCAAAACATGG
>JAFUNW010000116.1 GCA_017472905.1 Bacteroidaceae bacterium | reverse complement strand
GAGGCTACAGCAACAACACAAGTGTTAATCTCTGGAGAGAAGAGTGGTAACCAAGCTAAACCCCTTCTTGTAGCCGGTCTTATTGGAGGATTATATGATTTTATTGTAGCGACATTCGGTTGGTGGAATGAAAATTTTACGACTCGGGTTTGTGCATGGGGGGAAGCATTAGCCGATAAAGCTAAATTTGTATTCAAGATTAATACCGGAGCAGCTGTTCTTGGATTGGGATATATCGTTGGGCTAAAATATGCCGCCATCATTTGTTTCGGCTCATTGGCTGTATGGTGGATTATCATTCCGGGTATGTCATTAATTTGGGGAGATTCTGTTTTGAATCAATGGAATCCGCAAATTACCCAAACCGTAGGAGAAATGTCTCCTGAGCAAATTTTTACCTATTATGCAAAAAGTATTGGAATCGGAGGTATAGCTATGGCTGGCATTATTGGTATTATCCGTTCTTGGAGTATCATAAAAAGTGCCGTTGGTCTAGCAGCAAAAGAAATAAAAGGAAAAAGTAACAATTCGACAGCACAACCACGAACTCAACGTGATATTCCGATGAGAATCATTGTATTCGGTTCTATATTCACATTACTTTTAATATCCTTGTTCTTCTTTTTTGATATAATGCAAGGCAATATTCTTCATACAATCGTTGCTATATTGCTTGTTGCTATCATCGCTTTTCTTTTCACAACTGTGGCAGCCAATGCTATCGCGATTGTCGGTTCAAACCCTGTATCAGGAATGACCCTAATGACTCTTATTCTAGCTTCCGTAATTATGGTTGCCGTAGGTTTAAAAGGAACTAGTGGTATGATAGCTGCCTTGATTATGGGTGGAGTAGTTTGTACAGCTCTTTCAATGGCTGGAGGATTCATCACTGACCTTAAAATAGGTTATTGGATAGGTACAACTCCACGCAAGCAAGAGGGATGGAAATTTCTAGGTACTCTTGTTTCTGCTGCAACTGTAGGAGGAGTTATCATGATACTGAATCAAACATACGGTTTTACCAGCGGACAATTAGCAGCTCCACAAGCCAATGCTATGGCAGCCGTTATAGAACCTTTAATGAATGGAGTTGGTGCACCTTGGCTATTATACGGTATAGGTGCGCTATTAGCCATTATTCTTACTTGGTGCGGAGTTCCTGCTTTAGCTTTTGCTTTGGGTATGTTTATTCCTTTAGAACTTAACACTCCTATTTTAGTAGGTGGAGCCATCAATTGGTTTGTAACAACTCGAAGTAAAAATGTAGCAATCAATAATGAACGTGGAGAAAGAGGAACCCTTCTTGCATCCGGATTCATTGCTGGTGGTGCTCTTATGGGTGTTGTCAGTGCTGCCATGCGTTTTGGAGGTGTAGATTTAATGAATACTACATGGGTTGCTAACCCTTGGAGTGAAATTGTTGCATTATTAGCTTATACCGCGCTCATCTATTATTTTATTAAAGCAAGTTTAAAAACAAGACAATAATATAACTAACAAACTAACAATTTTCTATAAATGAAAAAGCGAATCATAGCCTCAATGATGATATTAGCAAACTTACTTTTTGCATCGGCTCAAAACAAAGGAATCATTGAACTTAAATTATGGGAAGAAGGTGCTCCTAATACCAATGAACTGAAAATGGGAGATAAGAAATATCATGAAGCAACTTTAACAGTCTATCCTGCTTCCTCCAAAAGGAATACCGGTATGGCTATCATAGCTTGTCCCGGCGGAGGATACAGCCATTTGGCAATGAAACATGAAGGACATGATATGGCTAATTGGTATAATAGTCAAGGTATTACATATGCTGTTCTTAAATACCGTCTTCCCAATCAGCACAAAGAGGTCCCTCTAAGTGATACACAACAAGCTATTCGTCTTATGCGTCAACGTTGTAATGAGTGGGGAGTGAATCCACAAATGATAGGTATTCAAGGAGCTTCAGCCGGAGGCCATCTAGCAGCAACTACAGCAACCCATTTTGATAATGATGAAGTACGTCCCGATTTTCAAATACTTTTTTATCCCGTTATATCTCTTGACTCAGAGATTACACACAAAGGAACTAGAGAAAACCTAATCGGGAAAAATCCGGATAATGAAACGATTGCATATTATTGTAATGAATTGCAAGTAACAAGTAGAACTCCGCAAGCTTTTATTATGCATTCCAGTGATGATACGGCTGTACCGGTAGAAAATAGTTTGCGATATTATCGAGCATTAATAGAAAACAAAGTACCAGTTAGTATGCATCTTTATCCTATTGGAGGACATGGATGGGGATTTAGGGATAACTTTATTTATAAAAGCCAATGGACGCAAGAATTAGAAAAATGGTTACGCGAAATCAATAGACAATAATTTCTAAAATTTATATATAAAAAGACATAAAGGGGAAGAAAATAGCATTCTCCTCCCCTTTTTTCGATTTCTCACCTTTCATACATCAACTTATTTAGAACAAACAATGTATTTTAGAGAAAAAAGCTTTGCTATTCAAAAATAAAGATGTAATTTTGCGCCCGCTAATACGGGATATTAGCATTATTCAAATCAATTTAATAACAATTAAACAAAACAAAATGGCAACAAAAATCAGCTTGCAAAGTGATTGACGTAATGGTTATGCCTTTTATTCTATCGTTATTGCTGACTTAAGAGCACCACGTGATGGTAAGTTTACTGAAAAGATTGGTACATACAATCCGAACACCAATCCTGCCACAGTAGATTTGAATTTCGAGCGTGCTATGTATTGGGTTAATACTGGTGCGCAACCGACCGACACAGTACGTAATATTCTTTCTCGTGAAGGTGTATACATGATGAAGCATCTTCAGGGCGGTGTGAAGAAAGGTGCATTTGACGAAGCTACTGCACAAGCTAAATTCGATG
>JAFUNW010000115.1 GCA_017472905.1 Bacteroidaceae bacterium | reverse complement strand
CTTCGTGTACTCTTCTCAGCTCCCAATTCGTAGTTGGTAATTGCTTCGGCCGTATCTTTTTTGGCTAAATAGATGTTTCCGATGGCATAATAGACTTGATCGAGGTACTCTTTGTTCTTCGGACTTCTGGCCATTGCTTTCAGTCGTTTGATGGTGCGTTTGCTCTCCGCTCCGGAGGCTACTTCACTCTGTTTGATTCGTGCGTTCAATTCCAGCTCGTAGGGTGGGTTTTGCTTAATGACTTTAGAGAATGCCTTGTATGCCATTGCGTGGTTCCCGGTCTGTTGATATACTTGTCCGAGCAAATAATAGTGGCGTGCGCGCTGTTTTCCTCCTTTTTCTTTTCGGATAGCTTTCTCCAAATGGGGCAAAACCTCTTGGTATTTTCCTTGTTTGAGCAACAGGTTGGCTAAAGTCGCGTTCTTTTCTCCTTCCAATGAGCGGGGCATGCTGTCGCGTTGTGCTTTGCTTATGACGTCTTCGGCGTCATAAAGCCATTCCAACTCGGTGTAACAGCGTGCCATCCATAGGCGTGCTTCAGCTACGATGTCGGGTTCGGTATTGTAGAGGCGGGTAATGTAAGAAAAGGTGGAGGCCGCTTCCAAAAAATCGCCTTTTTGGAACTGAGCCTTTCCCATCAGTAGCCAAGCATTGTGTATAAATGGATTGTATTCGCGCTTGGCATACCAACGTATCAATTTCTCGGTCTTTTTCTGACCGGGTTTTCTGACCGGTTTCTTTTTGATGGAATGCTGTTTGATTGCTTTTTGTGATTTTTCGATGGCTCGGTCGAAACTTCCGCTTCCGCTTCCTACGGTTTTCTTGTTCCCGATGGGGTAGAAAGGGATGAATTCCATGTAATTGTCTTTGTTCCCTTTTTCCAACTCAAGGCATCCTTCCTTATACGCCTCGTGTCCGTTGTAATAAGTGTTGTATCGGGCTGTGAAAGCATGGTAAAAGCGTGTGCCGGCCGTATTCTTTTTGGTAGAACAGCTGACAGAAATGAATATGATTCCGATAAATGCGATTATGTAGAGGACGATTCTTGCTTTCACGGGTAATGTTGGCATTATATAGTTATAAACTCGTAATAGCGGGCTTTATTGTCTTTTTTCGCAGTTTTATGATTCTTTTTCCTATCTTGGCTATGACATAAATCAAGATGGAGATGAAGATGATGGAGGCCCCCGAAGGAATGTTGTAGTAGAAAGCGAACATCAGCCCGCCCAAACAGCTGAGCCATCCGAAGAGTATTGAATATCCGATGATTCTTTTGAAAGAGTTGCAAAAGAGATTGGCAGTCATTTGCGGCAGGGTTAATAATGAAATGACCAATACGATACCGACCAAGCGAAGACAAGCCACGATGGTCAGGGCGATGAACATCATCAGCAGGTATTCAATGAGAGTAACAGGCAGTTGTTGGGATTGGGCAAACTCTCGGTCAAATGCGATGCAGACGATGGAGTGTAGAAACAGGCCGAAAAAGAGAATGAGCGAAAGGGCTATTACGGCGAGCAGTATGAGGTCGGAGTGGGTGATGGTCAGAATGTTTCCGAACAGGT
>JAFUNW010000114.1 GCA_017472905.1 Bacteroidaceae bacterium | reverse complement strand
GGATTATCTCCAACACACCCATTATTTCTCATCCTTATATCTTAATATCGAAACCTCCCGGCTTCTTTACAACCATTTTTTCCTGCGGCGATTGCTTTTTACGATTCTTTCCACCGTCACCGGAGGAATGAGCGGGGCAGCCGTCAAGCCCATTGCCTTGCGCATGGTTTGGCAAGTGGCACAAGCGGTAAAGATTCCCGTTATCGGACTTGGCGGAATCATGAATTGGCGCGATGCTGTAGAGTTCCTTCTTGCCGGAGCTACAGCCATTCAAATCGGAACGGCCAACTTCATAGACCCGGCCATTACCGTAAAAGTAGCTGAAGGCATTAATGACTATCTCGACCGTCACGGATTTTCATCAGTAGAAGAGATTATCGGAGGTTTAGAGATTTCTTGACATAATAAGTTTACGAGCACAAGATACTACCGGCTGCTTTACGAGCCTAATAAATTAAAGCCAATAGTTATGCTGTACATAACTATTGGCTTTAACTCTATAACGAAGCAAAGTTCCTTTCATCGCTTCTAGTTTATTTTCCGGATATTTTACCATCCGCTACCTTCCAACAAATCGGGACGCAATTGTTTGGTACGCTCTATCGCCTGCTGAAGTTCCCAATCGCGAATATTGGCCTCATGACCGGAAAGAAGCACATCCGGCACACGCCAACCTTTGTATTCAGCCGGACGAGTATAAACCGGAGGAGCCAACAGGTTATCTTGGAAAGAATCGGACAAAGCGGACTGTTCGTCAGAGATGACTCCGGGAATGATTCTGACAATAGAGTCAGCGATTACAGCGGCAGCCAGTTCTCCTCCCGTAAGCACATAATCGCCAATACTGATTTCTTTGGTTATCAGATGTTCGCGGATACGGAAATCAATACCTTTGAAATGTCCGCATAAAATGATGAGATTTTGCGAAAGAGAGAGCGTGTTTGCCATTCGCTGATTGAACTGTTCTCCATCGGGTGATGTGAAGATTACTTCGTCATACTCTCGTTGCTCTTTCAGCATGGAGATGCAACGATCAATCGGTTCAATCTGCATCACCATGCCTGCACATCCGCCATAAGGATAGTCGTCCACCCTACGATGTTTATCAAGCGTATAATCACGCAAATGGTGCAAATGGATTTCTGCCAAGCCCTTCTTCTGTGCCCGGCTCATGATGGAGCAATTGAAAAAGCCCTCAATCATTTCCGGCAATACGGTTATAATATCTATGCGCATAAATTTCTTTTATAATTTTCTGCAAATGTACGAAAAAAGCGCGGATTTCATGGTGTTATCGGAAAGTTTCATCCCTTGATTTGCTCTTCATGAAAGCAACAGGTGTCTTGCGTACATACTGACCAACTCTTTAAAACTAAAAACTCCCGGCCGCAAAAATTTAGGCAAACACCGTATGATGGCTCCTTTGGAAGATGAAAAAAGCCATCGACTCAGCGCAGCACGTCTCCAGTCGGGAATATGATCTTTCGCCTGTTGACGGTAATGCAAATCTTGTTCCGATTGAGGAACAGCCTCCTCCAACAAGGCCGGAAGATTCTGATAATAAGCTTCCGTTGCCTCGATTTTTTGTTTTAGGGATTTATAGTCATTCCGTTTAGTGGATATACTCTCTCCGGAAAGCCTGAAAGAGAACAAGATATCCGCACAAAACGCGATTCCTTCCTTTGCCATTTTCAACACCGTAGCATCATCGCTATGCCACGCCAAGGGATAATTTACAAAACCACCGATAGATTTCAGCGCCCGGCGGTTGAATAGATAAAACGGAATTCCATTCCCGAGAGTTTCAATGAGACTTACCAACTCCAATTGAGACGTATATTCCTTCATCAAGCCAACAACTCCCGTAACCACTCCCAACTCATTGATATATTGAACTCTTGGCCGAAAAACATCCACCTGCGGATATTTTTCCACCAGCGCATTCATTTTTTCCAAGTATTGGGGATGATAGATGTCGTCATCCGAGGCCAATACGACATAGTCTCCCTCGGCATATTCCAGGCTGTGATTCCATTGGGCTACGAGATCGGTTCCACCAATGTTCCTTTCATTCACATAATATCGGACACGCTCATCGCAAACATCCTTGATCATATCATACAGTCCCTCCGGAGAAGCATCGTCCACAATAACCAATTCAAGATTCCGGTAAGTCTGAGCCATGATGCTTTCTACAGCCTCTCGCAAAAAGCGTGCTTTGTAGGCCGGAAGAACAAAGGAATATCGCACTTTACCCATGATAAATCTTCAATTTATTGGTTATCTGTTCCTTTAGATAGTTGCGTTCTCCCTTCGTCAGCCCCTTCCAACAGATACCTCCGAAGAAGAGAGACAAAGAAAGCGCCGTTGTCAAAACCACACGCCCCAATGAATCCTCCATTCGTCCGGCCACAACCAATTCGGTAATGCCCGCTGTTGCCACAACAAAAAGGATAGGAAGCCCGATCGCCTCCTTAAAAAACCTTACACAAGGGAAGCAAGTATATTTATGAAGGATATACAAATCCATACACAGTGCCAAAGGATAAGTACAGACCGTAATGACGTAAGCAATTTCGGGCGAAGAACCCAACTTGACAGCCACATAGCTCACAGGCAACACCATCATGTAAATAAAAGCAGAAGTCAGATTGGGAAGCCTCATCCGTCCCACCGCGTGAATGCCTGTCCCAATCGGAGCATCCATTGCCTGCACAAAACCTTGAAGTAACGTCAGTCGAGCAAACACTACGGTATATTCCGGCACCTCATAGAGCCACATTCCCAACACATAGTCCATCTCCAAGAAAAGCGGAACACCTATCAATCCGACCAAATAAGCAGAAAATTTGGACACCTTGATTACCAGTTTGTTCATCCGCTCATAATCTTGAGCGGCACAAAGTTTCACAATCTGTGGACGGGCAGCTGTCTGGAAATTGTTCACAAAATTATAGACTACCCCCGAGATATATCCGGCCAAACCTCTCGCCGCATTGACCACCGTGCCGAACATACTCAACAAAATGGTTACACCCTGGCCATTCATGGTAAAAGCACAAGCGCCAATGGCATTCCATCCCGTATAGTCGGCCATCTCCTTGTAAAGTTTCCAATCCGGATGCAAGGTAAAAACCCGGCATTCTACAAAATGTCTCCTGCCATAGAGATAATAAAGGAGCGCAGTAACAAGTCCCACAGCAAAATAGAACGTTGCATAGAGCTTAAGTTTGTCGGTGTTCACCACCAAAAGCAGACAGACCAGCAAAAGCTTTGCAACCACCTCAAAGATGCTGATATAAGCATACACATTCATCTTCTCGTGGGCCACAATCACGGCGTGAAAGGGGATTTGCACAACCGTCACGACCGAAGAGATGAGCGAAAGTTGAAAGACAAATTGAGCCGCATCCATGCGGTCGGACGCGATATTCAATTTGCTGATAACCCCCGGGCCAACCCCTTCACCGACCAGCAGAATCAAAAGTGCCAACACCAAATGGATGGTTATAGCCGCTGAAAAGGTATTGCACAACTGCCTTTTGTCGTTTTTTCCCAAAGCCACTGTGAGGAAACGCGAAGTTCCCTGCGACAACAAGGAGGTCACCATCCCCATCATTCCCACGACACTGCCCACCAGCGTATATATACCGTAGTCTTCTTCTCCCAAAGCACCGAGTACGATACGGGTTGTGTATAGCGATACTGCCATGCCGACAATCATCCGCATGTACAGCATCATCGTGTTCTTGGCTATGCGCCCTGAATTTTCTATTTGAGCATTCATTCCTCTCGTATTGCCGTTTCCTGGCCTCCATCTTTCATTTGGGCAACGCACACAAAGAAATCCGTTGTCTCAAACAGCTTCCCAAACACTTATCTCAAATGATTCAGCCGGATGGATACCTTTATTCTTCTTTCAAAAACTGCAAAAATAGGTATAAAATTCGAATTTCGCCGTCCGACAAACAAAAAACACGCCAAAAAATCTATCGCCTCGCAGAAAAGCCCGCCTCCAACATCCGACAAACCCTCATTTACCCCTCAAAAAAGTAAAGGCTACCACCCGATATTTCAATCGCCAGACGCATCATTTTTTTTTGCCGGTCGCTCTCGAAAATCTGCTGGGCAGCAGAAGTCCGTCCGCTGCCCAACAAAAGTCTGTCTGCTGGGCAGCAGATTTTGCTCCGCCGTACAGCAGATTTTTGTCTGCGACTGTCGTTTCTCACAACGGGGGCAGAAACTCTCTTTTTATGCCTTCGAAAAAGAAATTCAATCAAACAATGTCGCATTTTCTCGGATTTATACTAAATTTGCAACCGACATAACAGAAAGAGAGTAGAGAAACCATACTTGCTTCCATTCATTTACCTTATTAACGTGATTTCAATTTTATGACTACCATCCAACAACAGATAGAAACCCTGCGGGAAGAACTGCATCGACACAACCACAACTACTACGTGCTGAACGCACCCGAAATTACGGACTTTGAGTTCGACCGCATGATGCGCGAATTGCAAGAACTGGAGACCGCACATCCGGAGTACTATGATGAAAATTCGCCGACTATGCGCGTAGGCAGCGACCTGAGCAAGGAGTTTCAACAAGTGGCACACAAATATCCCATGCTCTCTTTGGGAAACACTTATTCCGAAGGAGAAGTTACGGATTTCTACGAACGAACCCGAAAACTATTGGGCGAAGAGGAATTCGAAATTTGTTGTGAAATGAAATATGACGGAACATCCATCTCATTGACCTACGAAAACGGCCTGTTAGTGAGTGCTGTCACACGCGGAGACGGCGTAAAAGGCGATGACGTAACGAAGAATGTGAAAACCATCCGAACCATTCCGCTAAAACTACAGGGAAACGACTATCCGGCCTCGTTTGAAATCAGAGGCGAAATTCTGATGCCTTGGAATGTATTTGAAAAACTGAACGAAGAGCGTGCAGCCAATGAAGAAGCCCTCTTTGCCAATCCACGAAACGCAGCCTCCGGTACGCTGAAACTGCAAAATTCGTCAGTTGTCGCCTCACGCAAGCTGGACGCATACCTATATTATATGCTAGGCGAAGATTTACCTTGTGACGGACACTACGAAAATCTCTTGAAAGCCCGTGAATGGGGATTCAAGACTTCCGAAGTCACCCGAAAAGCCCGCACTCTTCAAGAAGTGTTCGACTTTATTCGATATTGGGACTCGGAACGAAAAAACCTGCCGGTCGCCACAGACGGTATTGTACTGAAAGTGAATTCCTTACGACAACAGCGCAACCTAGGATATACAGCCAAGTCGCCCCGATGGGCCATTGCCTATAAATTCCGGGCCGAACGAGCCTGTACCCGACTCAACACCATTTCATACCAGGTAGGAAGAACAGGAGCCATCACTCCGGTAGCCAATCTCGACCCCGTACAACTCTCCGGAACCATCGTTAAAAGAGCATCCCTGCACAATGCCGACATCATCGAAAGCCTCGATTTACACATCGGAGACATGGTATATGTGGAAAAAGGTGGTGAAATCATTCCCAAAATAACCGGAGTAGACAAAGAAGCCCGCTTCATGGTAGGCGATAAGGTGAAATTCATCACCCATTGCCCCGAATGTGGCACTCCGCTGATGCGCAACGAAGACGAAGCGGCCCACTATTGTCCCAACGACAAGGCTTGCCCCCCACAAATAACGGGAAAAATCGAACATTTCATTGCTCGTAAGGCTATGAATATCGAGGGAATCGGACCTGAAACAGTAGAACAATTCTACAATGCCGGACTCATCAAAAATGCAGCCGACCTCTATAACCTGCAAACCGCCGATCTGCAATTGCTCGACCGCATGGGCGAACGTTCGGCCAACAACATAGTGGACAACATTCGCCAATCAACGGAAGTTCCTTATCCGCGCGTCCTTTTCGCTTTAGGAATCCGATATGTAGGCGAAACGGTTGCCAAAAAGCTCGCCAACGCATTCCCCAATATCGACCTGCTGCAAGAAGCCAACTTTGATACCCTCATTCATGTGGACGAAATCGGCGAACGTATCGCACAAAGCGTCATCCGATACTTTGCCGATGAAGAAAACCGCCGGCTGATCGAACGCTTGAAAGAGGCCGGACTGCAATTCTCCTTGAGCGAAAATATCCTAAGTGAACGAACTGATAAACTCGCAGGCAAAAGCATCGTTATCAGCGGCGTATTCACCCACCATTCGCGCGATGAATACAAAGCGCTCATCGAACAACACGGCGGGAAAAACGTAGGAAGCATATCGGGAAAGACTTCGTTCATCCTAGCCGGAGAAAACATGGGTCCCGGCAAACTGGAAAAAGCCAACAAACTAAGCATCGACATTGTAAGCGAAGACGAATTTCTGAAAATGATAGAATAAACACACTCATTCCAACGAAAGAAGACGAGAACCGACCGGATTATCAGTCTTTTCCCGCACGTTCTTATCTTCTTTCGTTTTTCTTTTATCGTCCGTTACTCCAAGAATAAAATGCCAAATTCCACAAAAATGCATAATTCGATGATAAATGTAAAGCAAAAGTCGCTTTTTACCGATTTATTTTGTACTTTTGCGCCCAATTCATATAAAAACTGAAATTTTAAGGACTATCCATGATATACCGTAGATTCAAAGGAATGGGCGTTGCCCTGATTACCCCGTTTAAAGAAGACGGCTCGGTGGACTATCCGGCGCTGATACGCATGGTTGACCATCTGGTGCAAAATGGCGCCGACTTCCTATGCGTATTGGGTACAACAGCCGAAACTCCCACACTCACAAAAGAAGAAAAACAAGAAATAACCCGCTTGGTGGTAGACCGGGTAAACGGCCGCATCCCCATCATGCTGGGATGTGGAGGCAACAACACACAAGCCATTATCGACAGCCTCAAAAATGACGACTTTACCGGCATTGACGCCATCCTCTCTGTCGTACCTTATTATAATAAACCATCGCAAGAAGGTATCTACCAACATTACAAGGCCATCGCCCAGTCGACCGAACTGCCCATCGTGCTCTACAACGTGCCCGGACGGACGGGAGTGAACATGACGGCAGAGACCACCCTGCGCATAGCACGCGACTTCAAGAACGTCATCGCTATCAAAGAAGCTTCGGGAAACATCACGCAGATGGACGACATCATCAAGAACAAGCCGGAGAACTT
>JAFUNW010000113.1 GCA_017472905.1 Bacteroidaceae bacterium | reverse complement strand
GCGGACGTCAAATCTTACTTTATAATGTAAATAATCTTACTCCGGTTGATACGGCAAACTTTGTGGCTTTTATTCATACGATGCAACATGAATTTTCACATATTTTGCAACAGACCAACAAAGATTATGATACACAATATCGTGCGCTCTCCAAAGGAGGATATACTTCTTCATGGATGAACATCTCGAATGATGCAGCCCGTGAAAAAGGTTTTATCACAGCTTATTCTCAAGCAGATGTAAACGAAGACTTTGTAGAGATGCTTTCTGTGCGTTTGGTTAATAGTCCTCTCGGATGGGATTTCTTGTTGAATCGTATCAAGAATGAAGAGGCACGTGAAACATTGTTGAAGAAAGAAGAGATTATGAAAGACTACATGCTTTCTGTATGGGGTATTGATGTGGATCAATTCCGCTTGATGGTGCATGAAACGATTCGTCAGGAAATAGGTTATCCGGAAGGTCGTAGCTTTGTTTTTGACGGAAACTATATTATTGCTGATATTATTAACGGAGAAGTGATAGAGAAATGATGAAAAAGTTTATTTATATATTGCCTTTAATGGCCGGAATGTTGTTTGCTACAGCTTGTGAGGATGATTATCGTGATCCCTCCGGTATTGTGAACGATTACATGGATGAATATAAGGAAATGCTCGCATCTTCAGAGTATGGATGGCGTTTTGATTATTATCCGGATACAACGCAATATGGTGCATTTAATCTTTGGATGCAGTTTGCTGAAAACGGTCGTGTAAAGATGCAAGTCGATAAGAACTTGTTTTATCTTTTTGCGTCAGAAGAAGATTTGGCAAAAGGGTATGATTGGCAAGAATCGGATTATACGATTCAAAATTCTCAAGGTCCTGTATTGACTTTTGCTACTTATTCGTTGCTTCATAAATTGTCGGATCCTACTTTTGATGAACATAATTTTGGTTCCGGATGGGCTGGAGACTTTGAATTTGTTTTGATGGGGCATAGTGAGGCCGGTGATACTATTTATTTAAAGTCTGTTCGTGCACAGAAATCTTGCTACATCGTAAAGAATACTGTTGACCCGAATGAAGATATCAAAAAATTGAATAAAGTGATAGATGAATTCACCGGCGGAGATGATGTCAATGTCTATTTTCGAGATATGATATTCTCCGGACAAGAAGATAGTGTAGCGGTGTTAGCCGGTTTTGATATGATATCTCGAAGCGGAGTCATTTATCAAATGAAGGAAGACAAAATGGTTGCAGATACTTGTGCCGTATATTTTAGTACGAAAGGAGTTCATTTGAGTAAACCTATTCAAGTGAATGGGGTTGAAGTGAAAGAATTCATTTATGATGAAGAACAAAATGACTTCTTGATCAATGGACAAACAGGTCATACCATTAAAATGGCAGAAAACGGACTTCCCAAATTCCAATTCCCGGTTCGTAAGGAGGTATTTCGGGGTATGTATGAATACATTTCCGGTCGCGACACCATTATGCGTGAAGACAATTACCAATTGGCATACAATCCCAAAAGCGCGGAAGATGAATGGAAAGTGCTTTATGAATCATTGGAGAATTATGCTATGATGGCGATGTTTGCAGACGATGCTTCCGGTAGCCAATATATCTTTGCCATTTATGACCAATACCAGGATAAGAGTGGACGTACCGTTCCTTGTCTTGCCCAATGTCCGTTGAACTACTATTGGGATACAGAAACAGGACGTGATGATATGGTTGCATTTATCGGTGCTGCAACTTCCTCTTTGGTGTATGCGAGTCAGAATGAAAATTATGTGTACCAACAGGGAACTGATTTGTCAAAAGAGTATCAGGCACGTATTGAGAAACCGTTGAAGAGCTATCTGACAGCGCTTTTCGGAAGTGCATTTACTCCGGTGAAATGCATCATCGTTCCTTCTCCCGATTATGAATCATTCAGTTTTGTGAATGTTGCGGATGGTACGAGCTTGGTGATAAATAAATATTAGTAAATAAGGTGTATAGGAGTTGCTCCTGTAGGGGAGTATAGAAATTAATAAATTAATGATAATAAAGAGTATGATGTTATTGCGTAACACATTAAAGGTAGCTTTGGGGCTTTGCTTGGTTGCTACTGCCGCATCTGCACAACAATCTTTGCAGGTAAATGAATTGGATTTCTCTTCTGTTCGTAAGAATGGACCGACCATCACGAAAGTGGAACAGTTGAATATTCAACATGTTTCGAAAGAGTTGAAAGCTCTTCCGAAAGCACAAGTTTTTAAGAACCGTTCTTTTGTTTCTTTTGATAAGGCAGAAGCAACTACTTCTCCGGTTACTCGTGCCGGTGGAGCTTTTGAAGCCGGCTATTCATTCTCGTCCGGTGTTTATAACTTGGTACCCGGATTGGGAACGGGTGTAGAAGGTGAGTATACCGGTCATGGTATTTTGGCTCCGGTTGATTGCGATATGAAATACACCAATACTTCAACCGGTGCGGTCAATATCGAATGGATGTTGAATGATACGACTTATGTTCCGAACGAGGAGAGCGTAACTGTACGCTACATGCCTTTTGCCAGTGAAACATTTGAAAAAATGCCTACTTTGGTTGCTTATTCTGCTACCGGATTGGAAGATTCTTATCAATACGGTCAATATAAGGATCCGGATACCGGTGAAGAGGTTTATGGAGTCATCAACGACCAGTCTACAGCTTTTGTTTGGAATTGCGACCCGCATGTTCAGACTTTGACAAATACATTTTATGCTGCGTTTACAGAAGGATGGAGCCAGTTGGCTTTCGGTTCTGATTCCGAGTATAAGGCCAGTTATATTGAGTTTTATGAAAAACCGTTGTCTCCCATCTTGTTGTCAAGCACCATGTTCTATGTGGTTGCACAACCTTCTGCAAATCTTACGAACAAAGATTTTACAGTAAACTGGATGACCATTTCCGAAGTCGATGGCCAACAAATGTGGACTCCGCTTGTTGAATCTGTCACTTCAAAGCCGGCTTTGGTACAGCGCTTTGAAGAAGCAGGATTTTCTATTTGGCAAGTTGCGGTGAATACTCCGGAGCAAGTGCTTGTGAATGAACAATTTGCCATCATTATCGATGGCCCGCAGGATGGTACTACCGGATGGGCTTTGCTTCACCAGGTAGATCGTACCAGCGACAAGAATACTTGCGGATACATTCCTACTGTAGGTGATTACGCCGGACGAATTTTGACTTATACCGTTTCAACCGATGGTTCAACCTATCATACTTACAACACTTCGTTGGATATCTATTTGGGCGTAACCATTCCTTTCACCATCATGGACAACGGTTATTATTATGTAGATCAAGATACATTGGGAGTTCCCAACGAAGGTATGAACGAGAACCTGAATGTGGTAAACTGGGCTTCTTTATACTTTGATGAACATGACATGAAAGTAGAGTCTACGGATAAAAGTTGGTTGATTGCTACGACTACATCCAAAGCTACCACAGAAACAATGCTCTATAAGATTAATATTCAGGCTGCTCCGCTTCCGGATGGCGTTGCCGGTCGTATGGCTGACCTCGTATTTACCGATTCTCGTGGATTCGTGCGGACTCGTACATTTATTCAGGGAGATTATGAAGCTGCCGGTATTGAGTCCGTTTCTACAGGTAAGTTGACTGCAACCATTTCCGGAGAAGATTTGGTTGTCTCTTATCCGCAAGGATATACTCAGGCAACGGTATTGACTACATCCGGTCAGGTAGTCGCTTCAGTTGTTTTGTCGGCTGATGGTGGACAGACCATTTCGGTTGCCGGATTGCCCAAAGGCATCTATTTGGTTAAGTTCGATGGCGTAGAGCCGCAGACATTGAAAGTTGTGAAGTAAGTATTCGCGATTTTTAAGGAAAGATAAAGAATAGGAGGATGCGTCTATGCGCATCCTCTTTTTTTATCTTAAGATACTTGGCCAAGTATCTTAAGATAAATGCTCAAGTATCTTAGGATACTTTGCCAAGTATCTTAAGATCCTCCAAAACTTCCGTTAATTGGGGTGGAACGTTGCTTTTTTAGTCGGTGAAGCGGAAAAAAGGTGTCTAAGTTTTGGATACCATTGTTTTTTGCCTTACTTTTGTCGGTTAACGGCCGTTCTTGGGGGACGGTGCGGTTTCCTATTACAAAATGAAGCAATAAACACGCAGATAAGATGGACAAAACTCGTTTTTGGTTATATGGATGGATGTTACTCTTTGCCGGACTGTTGTTGTGTTCGACCGAAGGATGGGCACAAGGGCAAGAGCTGACGGGCAAGGTGCGCGAGAAGAATGTGAGGCGCATCAAAGAGCATGTCGGTACGTTTTATGCAAGTTGGTTGGGAGCATGTATGGAGGAAGATCAAGACTTTATGGATGCCATCGGTGCCTCCAACACCTCTCCGGGAGGAGTCTTCAAACCCGATTTTGGAGCCTCTAACGAAGATGGCCTTTGGTCGTTCCGTAACTATTGTGATAAATTCAGAATGCTTTATCGTTCGATGTTCGAAGAGCCTTTGGAGTTTCGCCAAAGCGATTTTCGTTTTATCTCCCTGAAGTCGACCGATGGCGGCAACAGTGTGGAGGCCGATTTCACTTATCAGAACCAACTTTTTGCCGGCGACCGGTTGATGACTACGGCCCAAGTGGAGGCTGTGATGGTGCTCGATGTCAACTCTACGGAGTATAAACTCAAGCAGATACTTCCGATTCAAGATGTAACGGTGCATAACTTGCCGGAGGAGGAAAAGCAGACTCCGAAAGCAGAGGTTCCGGTAGTAGTTGAAACTCCGAAGGAAGAGCGGACACCGGTGGCGGAAATGCCAATGGAAGAAATAACTCCCTCCCTTACTTCGACAGTTTCCGCTAAAGAAGAGACCTTCACGGTCAACGGTGTGAGCTTCACGATGGTTCGCGTGGAGGGTGGCACGTTCCGTATGGGAGCTACTTCGGAGCAAATGAATCCGGATAGTGATGAAAAACCGGTTCATAGCGTGACGTTGTCGAACTATTCGATAGGTCAGACAGAAGTGACGCAAGCGCTTTGGAAAGCGGTGATGGGCAGCAATCCGAGTCGTTTCAAGGGAGACAATCTTCCGGTGGAGCGTGTTTCTTGGAACGATTGCCAGACCTTTATCCGTAAGTTGAATGCCTTGACCGGTCGTACATTCCGTCTCCCCACCGAAGCGGAGTGGGAGTTTGCCGCACGAGGCGGTAACCAAAGTCAGGGCTACCAATATTCAGGAAGCAACAAATTAGGAAGTGTGGCTTGGTATGGGGATAATTCCGGAAGTAAGACTCATCCTGTAGCAACTAAGTCAGCAAATGAATTGGGCTTGTACGATATGAGCGGTAATGTATGGGAGTGGTGTCAGGATTGGTACGGTTCTTATAGCAGCAGTTCTCAGACGAACCCTACCGGCCCATCTTCAGGCTCTGACCGCGTGATTCGTGGGGGCAGTTGGAGCAACTATGCCTGGTGCTGCCGGGTGGCTAATTGCTACTTCGTCGACCCGTCCGGCGGCAGCAACAACCTTGGCCTGCGCCTTGCTCTCTAGTTCTTTCAGAAAAAAGACTGAGCAAAAATAGGGAAACCTCAGAGAGCAGAGCGGCACTGAGCCGCTCGGTGAGAGGAGGTTTCTTTTTCCGGTCCCTCTCTATTCCGGTGCGCTTCACCGGAGAAAAGGGGCAAAGCGAAGCAGCCCCTTCGCAGGTGAAGGGTATCGGGAGAGAGAGAAAGATACGTGGGAGATTAGCCATGCTATTTATATTCTCCCTCTGTTTATAGAGGGAGTACCCCTTTAGGGGGGAGGGAGTTTGGGAAATTAAAAGTTAAAAATTGAAGCTCTCTGTTGAACTCCTTCACCGCTTTGTGGTTCTTCTTGGGGAAGCAAGAGTATTTTAGCTGTTCTTATTTTTCTCCTTTCTTCCTCATTTTGTCATGCTGAGCGCAGCCGAAGCATCTTTTTAGGGGTAAGCAAGAGTATCTTAGCTGTCCCCCTGTCTTAGGGGGACGAGTGTAGCGAAGCGAAACGGAGGGGGTGGGAGAAAGTAAGCGCAGTATTCAATAAG
>JAFUNW010000112.1 GCA_017472905.1 Bacteroidaceae bacterium | reverse complement strand
GAGAAGTAAAGAAATTCAAAATAAGCCATCTGCCACACACCGGTGATTTTATACGAACTCACCTACAAGTTTTGGGTGAAGCTGCAGGTGTTACCCTCATAAAAGCTGAAACCACCTGTCAAGGAGAAATCATTGCGACAGGACAAATGAAAATATTCATTAAAGAATAAAGGGAATGAAACTAAGTGAAACAGTACGGGTTTTAGTGCGCTTTTCAGAAGTTGATTCAATCAAAATGGTTTGGCATGGACATTATGTTAAATACATGGAAGATGCCCGCGAAGCTTTCGGACGAAAGTATGGCTTGGAATATATGTTTATCTACGACAACCATTATCTGGCTCCGGTATTTGACATAAAAATGCGATACCACCAAACCGCAACAGTAGACGACATCCTTCTAGTGACAATTACATACAGGCCCAGTAAAGGAGCCAAACTAATATTTGATTACGAGATTCGCAAAGAATCTGATAATTCTTTGGTCTTCACAGCCGAATCAACCCAACTATTTACGAACCTACAAGGAGAATTAGAACTCTCCTCTCCTCCTTTTCTTGAAGATTGGAAGAAAAAACATTTGATGGAGTAATAAGAACATGCTGATACAAGATTATTATATAATAAAAGATAGTACACCTGTCCATAATGCGACTGTTTTTCACATTCATTTAAATGAGAACTCCACTGTATATCAAGGACATTTTCCGGAAAAACCGGTTTCTCCGGGAGTTTGCAACATACAAATGATTAAAGAGTGTGCAGAAAATCTATGCAAGAAAGAACTCAGAATAAGCAACTTGCGATTATGTAGATTAACGACACTAATAACTCCACAAACTCATCCCGATTTGGACGTTACTATCCAATTGGATGAAACAACAAATGGAATATACAAACTCCAGGCTCTTATAAAAAAGGAAGAGGAGATTTGTATGGAACTAAAAGCAGAACTAACAATAGAAAAATAGCCACTCAACTCCTATGGAAAAGATATTCATACCTCTATATCGCTTCTTTGCAAAAAGACAAAGATTCATGTACTTCATACTTATTATCAGTACACTTATCTTTGGTTACTATGGTTTGAAAGTTGAATACGAAGAAAACATCGCTAAATTATTACCACAAACAGAAAGTGCAACTGAAAGCGGTTTGGCTTTCGGTAATTTACGAGTTAAAGACAAAATATTCATCCAACTCTCAGCCAAAGAGGATGCCTATCTTACCACCGAAACTTTAGCTGCTTACACCGATGAATTTGTAGAGACCTTATTAAAAGAAGACTCTGCAACACATTATATAGCCAATATTCTCAGCCAATTGGATGATGATTTAATCATGATGGGATTGGATCATGTATTAACTCATATCCCAACATTCATCAACGAGTCAGCATACGAAGCATTCGACTCTCTCTTGACGCCGGAAAACATTGGTCTTCAAATGAAAGAGAACTATCATTTGATAATGAATGACGAAGAAGGCAACCTTACGACAATGGTAAGCCAGGACCCGGCAGCTTTACGCAAAGGTATGCTACCACAAGGTAAATCATTGGCGGGAGGATTAAACGGTTTCACCATGATTGATGGCCAATTGTTTTCTCCTGACTCTACGGTTGCATTAGCTTTTCTTGCTCCCAACTTCAATGCATTCAACTCCAAAGCCGGAACTCAATTAATAGAATTGATAGAACAAGAAATATCTTCGTTCCAATTAAAACATCCGGACGTAGAAATCCTTTTTCATGGTTCTCCCGTACAAAGTGTATTCAACTCACGTCAAATAAAAAATGATTTAGCATTAACCATCGGAATATCTCTACTCATTATCTGTTTGGTTATCGGAATCTGCTTCCGAAACTATTCCACCCTTTGGATGTTATTAGCCCCTATAGGCTATGGCACATTCTTCGCTTTGGCCTGCATGTATTGGATAAAAGGAAGCATGTCTTTGATGGCCATCGGAATCGGAGCCATTGTCTTGGGAGTGGCATTAAGCTATTGCTTGCATGTCTTAACCCATTATAAATATGTAAGCGACCCCATACAGATTCTTCGCGATCAAGCAACTCCGGTATGTTTGGGCTGTCTGACTACCATTGGAGCTTTCCTCGGACTTTTATTTACTCAAAGCGACTTACTAAAAGATTTCGGCCTCTTCTCTTCTTTTGCATTGGTCGGTACAACGCTTTTTGCATTAATATTCTTGCCTCATTTCTTCCGACCGGAAAAGAATCGCCGTTCAGAAAAAGCTTTCAATCTATTAGACCGCATAAATTCCTACCCTCTTGACCGCAAAACAGGATTGAAAATCACAATCTGTCTCGTTTGTCTAATCTGTTTCTTTACATCGGATTGGGTTACATTCGACAGCAATTTGCGAAATATCGGATACAATGAACCCAAAGTAATCCGTTCCAATGAACTATATGCAGAGAAAATCAATCGGGGAAATGCATCGATGTACTATGCATCTACAGCAACAGATTTGGACTCCGCACTTCTATATAATAAAGCAATTATAAATACCTTGGATTCTTTAGAACAATTGGGCATAGTCAAACAATATTCTAAAACATCTTCCATCTTCATTCCGTTTGAAGAACAGGAAAAACGCATAAACCAATGGCACGACTATTGGAATGCAGAGCGTATCGCCACTACGCGAAAACATCTTACGGAATCCGCTTTGAAAGAAGGACTCGACCCCGACATATTCGAGCCTTTTTATATGATGATTGAAGGAGAATATGAACCCTCTTCACTCTTCGATGCAGAGATTCTTCCCGAGAGCCTGCTTTCCAACTTCATTGAAAAAACAACAGACGGTCATTATATGGTCTTTACTTCGGCACAAATGACAGAAGAGACCAAACAAATCGTAAACAAATCAGTAGCATCCCATACGAATGCAGTTGTCATCGATCCATTCTTTTACACCAACGACATGGTTCGCATCCTGAATGATGATTTCAATACAGTATTAGGCATATCCTCTATATTCGTATTCATTGTTTTGTTGGTTTCATTCCGCAGCATCCCCCTCTCCATTCTGGCATTTATCCCTATGAGCCTCAGCTGGTATGTTGTACGTGGCATTATGGGAATAATCGGATTGGAGTTCAACTTGATCAACATCATAATTGCTACATTCATATTCGGTATCGGAGTAGACTATAGCATCTTTGTCATGAACGGATTGATTGCACAAGCGACAGGTAGAGACTACAACCTGCTCACATACCACAAAACGGCCATATTCTTTTCTGCATTTGTCTTAATCGTGGTAGTCTGCTCTTTACTATTTGCTACCCATCCAGCCATCCACTCCATCGGAGTAAGTACTCTTATCGGTATGAGTGCTACCATTCTGATTACGTACACCTTGCAACCCGCCCTCTTCCGGTGGATGCAGCGATTCAAGTTCTTCAATAGAAGTCTAAAATAGTTTTCACGAACAAACATGGAAGAATATAAAACCAACGAAATAGTCATACTGATTGACGCGACCTATTTAGATAAAGAAACCGGAGCTTTTTCAGAATTCTTCAGCCATGAAGCATTGGGCCGACCTTTACCCCAAGCGGATATCCCCCTTTTTCTGGAAGCCGTAGCAATGGACATCGGAGTCAAAGCAGGTGAACATAAGTTACAAGTGATATGGATATACGACCAAGCACAACCAATCTTACAGCATTGGACTCCAAGTAATTTAAAGGAAGAATTAAACCAAGTCGCATTCCATTCCCACTTAGGAGAATTTTCAATGAACAGTTGGCACAACGAGAATAAGTTTATTACTCCGTCTGAATTCTACAACGAAGTCATACGCGCTATAGTTTCCAGCAAAGGCATTCGAAAAATTGCATTAATCGGTACTACTGCTAGGCTGACAGAGATGCAAGATTCATTAAAGGAAACCGATGACTGCACCGTTTATCTTTTCAGCATGCAACCACATCACGAGAACATCCCCCATATCAAACAGTGTCAAATAGGATTTCCTCTGTTAAAGGCTTTGCAAGTAAAAACGGATGAAATCTGATTTTATCTATATGATATTGCTTTTAAGCGACAATTGTTGCTCAAATAAAAGGATTTCTTTATTTTTGCATCCATTAAAAACGAACATATATTAATACTAAAAATGAAAAGAACTAAATTAACTATGGCAGCATTGGCTGCAACACTGTTCCTGTCCGGATGTGGAACAACAGCAACCTCCTTACTTACCGGGGGAAATGGTACAAACACCACAACTACCACCACCTCTCAAGATGCAAATAAACAAGATAATTCATCTGCTTTGTCTTCATTATTAGGCAATGTATTAGGAGCCGTTTTAGGAAATTCAAATTCATTGTCTCAAAAAGATTTAATCGGCACGTGGAGTTATCAAGGAGCAGACTGTGTTTTCGAAAGCGAGAATCTGCTGTTGCAAGCCGGTGGAGAAGTAGCTGCAACCAAAGTTGAAACACAATTAAACAGTACGTTAGCCAAAATAGGCGTTGCTACCGGAACTTGTAGCTTTACATTCAATTCCGACAACACCTACACAGCTACAATCGGTGGACGTAACATTACAGGCCAATACACATTGGATGCAGAGAATAAGAAAATAACCATGACCTATTTGGCCGGAGTTGCAACCATGACACCCAACATCGTTAAAAATGGATCCAAAATCAGTTTGCTCTACGAAGCCGATAAACTATTAGCTTTCGCACAAAAATTAGCAACTCTTTCAGGCAATAGCAATCTGCAAGCACTTGCATCGTTAGCTTCATCCTACGATGGCATGATGATTGGTATTGAACTACAAAAATAAGCAAGCGAAGAATTCGCCACTCTATTAAATTTTATAGAGGATTCGTGGGCTAAAATAAATAATCCGTGATATGTGCACCTTTTGTTTACATATCACGGATTATATTATTGGAAGAATATTCGTTTCGTGCACATTCTATTTTATATTAGACAACATGTTTAATAATCAATAGCCATGACTCTAATTATTTTTTGCAAAAACATCTCTTCCCTCCCCTATAAACAATTTATCAAGGAATATGTCAACTTTCTACTTCAGGGTTATCAGTTCTGACATCTTTTTCAATAGGTTTTCAGTTGGTTCAAATAGAGGCGTATATCCTCTTCTTCCCAATCAAACAAGTCATCATAATCTCCAGACTGTCTCATATTCTGCAACCGTGAAACCAATCTTCCGTCATCATGAGTCAACAGTCCCTTTGTTACGAATTCTTAGCCAAGAATACAAATGATTCCGCTATGTGTCTTTGATGTGTAACCTTTATCTACCAGCAAAGCAGAAGCCATATGAAACAATGAATAATACAGACGATTCGCAGCCAAACTCCAATGCTTCATGTTTGCATTATCCTGCGCTTCAACCATAGTTTGTCTGGACTTCTCCATTCGATAAGCGATGATAGCCCTCTTTTCATCCGTTGTCAATGCCATAGTTCTATCTTGTCTTTTTGAACATTTTTGTAAAACGGAGTAAAGCTACGCTTTTCCCAATCCTTGTAAGTATAAAGAAGAGGATTGATTTCTATGCCAAGCCTCCAACCTAACTCTACAATCGGATAAGCCACCGCATCAAAGTCTGCATTCTTGATTCTTTCCTTGTCCAACAAAATCAAGATATCCCAATCAGAAGAATTATCGGCATCTCCTCGTGCCTGAGAACCAAACAAGAGCATACGGCCTCCCTGTGGCATTGATTTTTTTGCCACATTACGTATTGCTTTGATTATGCTATACCT
>JAFUNW010000111.1 GCA_017472905.1 Bacteroidaceae bacterium | reverse complement strand
GATTGTTTAGACTTACCAAATCGTCATCTATCAGTCCGATGGTTCCGATTCCGGCTCCGGCTAAATAAAGTGCAATGGGCGAGCCTAGTCCGCCTACTCCAACAATAAGAACACGAGCTTCGGCTAATTTTTGTTGACCTTCCGAACCGATTTCCGGAAGGCTTATTTGTCTGCTATATCGTTCCATTAAGAAGATGGGTTTATCGATGATCGAAAGATGCGTCCCAGTTTTTCCAAACAGCTTCGCGTCCTTTTTCGCGTAAAGCATGCTCTACTTCGCGTGCGGTACGTTCATCGCTGATGTGAAACTGTTCGAGAGCTTGCGGATAGCTGTAATATCCTCCCGGTTCGGTTTTGCTTTCCGCACTCATGGTTGTAACTCCCAATGTGGCCATGTGGTCGCGGATGTGTGCCGGTTCACGGGTGGAGTATGAGATGTCCACATCATGGTCGAAGATTCGCATGGCAAAAGTTGCTTGTGCCAGTTCGCGGTCGCTCATGACCACATTGGGCTGAAAACCTCCGTTTTCAGCCGTTCTCATGCGTGGGAAGTTTACGCTGTATTGGGTTTTCCAATAATGCTTCTCCAAGTATCTTAGGTGGCGGGCCATGAATGTAATATCGGTGCGCCAATCTTCCAATCCGATGAGCACTCCCATGCCTATTTTGTGCACGCCTGCTTGCCCCATGCGGTCCGGAGCATTGACTCGCCAATCGAAATTGGCTTTCATGCCTCGCGGATGGTAGATGTTGTATCGTTCGCGGCAGTATGTCTCTTGAAAACAGATGACTCCGTTCAGTCCGTGCAGGGTCAGCTCTTTGTATTCTTCTGTTTGGAGGGGCATGACCTCGATTTGCAGGTTGCTGAAATAGGGCTTGGCCAAGTCAAGCGCCCGGGCGATGTATGGAACACCGGCTTTGGCGGGGTTCTCTCCGGTTACGAGCAGTAGGTTCTCAAAAGGAGCCAACTTTTTGATGGCTTTGTATTCGTTGATGATTTCTTTTTCAGTAAGGATGGTTCGTGGCAGAGGGTGGAAATGTGGAATCCGCAGTAGACGCATGAGTTTCCGCACGAGTTGGTCAGATAGAGCGGTATGAACATGTTCATGGTACGGCCGAATCGTTCTTCGGTGTATCTTCGACTCAGTCGGGCCATAGTTTCCAAATGGGGCAATGCTGCCGGTGAGATGAGTGCCATGAAGTCGTCTATCGTCAAGTGCTCTTTGTGTAAGGCTCGCATCACGTCTGTTTCTGTTTTGGCGTAGATGCGTTCGGTGGTTTCTTGCCACGAATATTTATTGAGTTCTTCACTAAACATGGTTTGGGTATTTGAATGTTTTATTTTTTCTCCTTTCGGATGTCTTTTGAGAGTCTCATGGCGCAGAAGTGAGGTCCGCACATGGTGCAATACTCTTCATCGATGTGTTTTCCGGCACGGAAATATTCTTCGGCTCGTTCCGGATCGAGTGATAGGTGGAATTGATCGCGCCAACGGAATTCGTATCGTGCTTTACTCAAGGCATTGTCGCGTACTTGTGCTCCGGGATGTCCTTTGGCAAGGTCGGCTGCATGTGCAGCCAGCTTGTAGGTGATGACTCCGGTGCGCACATCTTCTTTGTTAGGCAGTGCGAGGTGTTCTTTGGGGGTCACATAGCAGAGCATGGCTGTTCCTAACCAACCGATTTGTGCTGCTCCGATGGCCGAGGTGATGTGGTCGTACCCCGGTGCAATGTCGGTAACCAGAGGGCCGAGCGTGTAGAACGGTGCGTTGTGGCATTTATTGATTTGCCGTTCCATGTTTTCCTGAATTTTGTGCATGGGAACATGTCCGGGACCTTCGATGAAGGCTTGTACATTCTTTTCCCAAGCACGAAGCACTAGCTCGCCCAATGTGTCCAACTCGGCAAATTGAGCTTCATCGTTGGCATCGGCGATGGAGCCGGGACGGAGTCCGTCTCCCAAAGATACGGCTACATCGTAGCGTGCCAGAATGTCGCAAATCTCATCGAAGTTTTCATAGAGGAAACTCTCTTTTTGGTGAATCTGACACCATTTACTCATAATGCTTCCACCGCGACTGACGATTCCGCACACGCGGTGATCGGCCAGATGGATGTTTTTCAGTCGGATACCGGCGTGTATGGTAAAGTAGTCCACTCCCTGTTCACACTGTTCTATGAGCGTATCTTTATAGATTTCCCACGTAAGTTTTTCCACTTCTCCGTTTACTTTTTCAAGGGCTTGATAGATGGGTACGGTTCCTACGGGAACGGGACAGTTACGGACAATCCATTCGCGTGTTTCGTGAATGTTGGCTCCGGTGCTAAGGTCCATCAGTGTGTCGCCTCCCCATTTACAGCTCCATACGGCTTTATCCACTTCCTCCTCAATGCTGCTGGTTGTGGCGGAGTTACCTATGTTGGTGTTGATTTTAACGAGAAAATTTCGACCGATAATCATTGGCTCACATTCGGGGTGATTGATGTTTGCCGGCAGTACGGCTCGTCCGGCAGCTATTTCATCGCGCACAAATTCGGGCGTAATGTGTGTTGGTATGCCCATTTCTTGGCAATTCATGTTTTCTCGGATGGATACGTATTCCATTTCGGGTGTAATGATTCCGGCTCGTGCGTAAGCCATTTGGGTAATTTGTTCTCCCTTTTTGGCTCTGTAGGGCAGGGCAATGTGTTCAAATCGTAGGTGGTCCAGACTCGGGTCATTTCGGCGTATTTGTCCGTAATTGCTGCTTATTTCCGGGAGTTGTTCTATGTCTTTTCGATATTTGAGCCATGCTTCTCTTATGCGGGGAAGTCCTTTTTTAAGGTCGATGGTTGCTTGTGGGTCGCCGAACGGACCGCTGGTGTCGTAGATGTAGACCGGTTTGTTGGGAAGTATTTGTTTTTCTCCGTTTTTCACTTCAATGGTGGGGCTGAGGTTGACCCGTTGCATTCCTACGCGCAGTTGCGGGAAGAGTTTGCCGGACAGGTATACTTTTTCACGTTTCGCATATTGATGTTGGTTGCTCATAGTTTTTGTTTTAGTGTGTTCTTGTTTTCTATTTCCGTTATTATAAATCGAGAAACGCAGTCAGTGGAGAACTGGCTTCGGCTACGAAGTTGTCGGCAATGGCTCCCAATCCGGCTTCGTAGGCTCGGCGGCCGGCTATGACGGCCTCTTTGAAAGCGATGGCCATTTCTTCGGGATTGCCGGCTACGGCAATGGCTGTGTTGACCAAGCAGGCGGAAGCCCCCATTTCCATTGCTTCAGCGGCATGACTAGGTGCTCCGATACCGGCATCGACTACGACCGGAACGCCG
>JAFUNW010000012.1 GCA_017472905.1 Bacteroidaceae bacterium | reverse complement strand
TTTGATTAAGATTTGTTCGGGCGTTTGATACAGCCACTTGCGTACGGGCAGGAGTTCTTCCCATTTGCGATTTTCTTCGCTGCGTGGGTACGAGGTCATGTATACGGCTGTTCCTGCAATCGGCCAAGAACCTTTTCCACCTCCCATACGGTCACGGATTTCTCCTCCGGTTCCGGTTGACGCTCCATTGAATGGTTCTACAGTTGTGGGGAAGTTATGCGTTTCGGCTTTTAAAGAAATGACGCTTTCTATTTCTTTCACTTGGAAATAGTCCGCTTTTGAATGGTCAGCCGGCGCAAATTGTTCAATGACCGGACCTTCGGAAAATGCTACGTTATCTTTGTAAGCGGAAATAATCTTATTGGGGTTTTCCTGGGTTGTTTTCTTGATCATCTGGAAGAGAGAGGATTCTTTTTCTTCTCCGTCAATGATGAATGTTCCTCCAAATATTTTGTGTCGGCAATGTTCCGAATTGATTTGGGCAAATCCGAAAACTTCCGAGTCTGTCAATGGACGACCTAAATCTTTTTCCACTTTTTTCAAGTAGTCCATTTCTTCTTTACTCAAGGCCAAACCTTCTTGCTCGTTGTAGGCTTCCAAGTCCTGTATGTGTATAATAGGTTGCGGCTCAAGATTTGTTTTGAACACGTCTTGACTCAATCCATTATACATGCGTTGAAGCATGGGGTCGTAGTCCGAATTCTCATTTTCTACCGGGAAATATTCTTCAATACGTGTAATGTCGGTAAGTCCCATGTTCTGAGTGATTTCCACAGCATTGGTACTCCAAGGTGTAATCATCTCTTTGCGAGGACCAACAAAGTAACCTGTAAGTTCTTCTTTTCCTTTTTCGAGGGTTGCATTACCGAAAAGCCAACAAAGCTTATTGATTTCCTCTTCGTTGGGAGCGTGATTGATTTCTACACCAATCACATTAAGAGAGGGTGTCCTGAAATATAAAATCATATTCGTTATATATTATATAATGTATACCAAAAATAATTTGCCGAGGCAACTTGGGGGACAAAGTTACGTAAAAGCTGTTGTTTGGGAAAGAAAAAAAACTGTTTTTTGAAATAAGTCGATTGTTTCAGACATAAATATTTAATTTTTGTTGGGCTATTTTATAAAATATACTACATTTGCGCCGAAAATAAAGAGTTATAGAATATTTCATTCCCTATAAGGGAGAAAAAGACTCTTTTATCTTGAAAACAGCAAAAATTAAATTAGCAAATCAAAACATATAAAACGAAACTTTATGGAAAAAATTAAGAACGGCATGTTTGTCTTGATGACATTCAGTGCACTGCTATTGATGTCATCGTGTGTGAACGATGATTACGACTTGAATGGGGAAATTGATATGACCGTTCAAGTCGGGGGAGATTTGGAAGTGCCGGTTAGCGACACGGACGAAATGACATTGGACGATATTCTTGAATTAGACGCAGAGAGTATTGTTAAAAGCAATCCGGAAACGCATGTATATGAGCTTCGGAAAGAAGCCGATTCGCCATCCACATTTGAGTTTGATTTACCGGAAATAACGGTGAACAATCCGCAATTGAAAACCTTCAGTATGTCTTTTACTATGCCTACGGAAGAGGTTTTGATGGAGAAGTTTGGTGTGACGCCGGAGGCTCTGGCATTGCTTAAAATGGACCCGACATATCCCGGCAACATACCGGGAATAGACGAAATACGAGAGTCTATACCGGTTGAGTTGCACCGTGAATTCGATGTGCTGAACTATGAGTTCGATATGCCGGAGGAGGTTGTAGCCCTTAGTCACATTAGTTTTAAACAACCTTTGCGTCCGGACTTTGATATGAGTACGGACATGCCTTTGGGAGAATTGGGTTTGCATGATGTGTATGCCGAATTTCCCTCAGAGTTGGACCACGATGACATTACGATGGGAGGAACTTGGGGAGAGACAGTGGATGGACATCACGAATACAATCTTCCTAAGGATGTTTGGCTGAAACAAGGGGAGCATAAACGCTTGAACTTGGAGTTTGTAGGTATTACGATGGATTGGAACCGGGCCGAAGATGGAGATGCATTGGAATTGGAAAGACCTGTGGCGATGCACGGATGGGTTACGATTCGCGCTACCGGACGTGAATTCCTGCAATTGGCCGGAAAGACATTCAAAATGAATACCGACATTACCCTGACAAAATTGGATTTCAGCGAGGCTACCGTTATGGTCGACCCGAAAATAGATGAGGAAGCTACCACTGTGGAATTGGACGATTTGCCTGATTTCCTGACAGAAGAAGATGTTATTGTCGTGTTGCAACAGCCGGCTATCCGATTCTTGGTTGAGAGCAACATACCGGTAGATGTGAATTGTTGGGGTAAGATAGAAACAGACAAAGGCTTGAAAGTCAATATCAGCGAGCCCAATTCCAACGGCATTTCGTTGGGCGGAGCCGCATTGGAGAATTGGTGCATTTATGGAGGTACACAACCGCAATGGGGAAGCGGCTATGCTTATTATAAGGTTGAGGGATTGACCGATATTCTTCGCAAAGTTCCCCGTACCATCGATTTGAGCTTCAAAGCCCGCGTAAGCCAACAGTTCTACACTTTGTCTTTGGGAAAAACCTACTCGGCAACCATCGACTATGCGATGGAGTGTCCTTTGGCATTTGGTCAAGGTTCGCAAGTTGTCTATGCAGATACCATTAAAGATTGGCATGCCGATTTGGAGGACTTTGATTTGAATAAATTGAAATTGGCTGCTACCGTACATAACGGTACATCGCTGGATGAGTTGGACTTGACGATTCAACCCATCGGAACAGATGGCAAGGTATTGGAGGGAGTCGCTGTTTCTGACGTTGCAGGCGTACACGATGGCGATGCCATTGACTTTACTGTAGAGGCTGTCGAGCCGGGAGCCTTGAAACTTTTGGATGGGGTGATTCTGAAAGTAAAGGCGAAAGTAACGAAAGCCGATTCCGCACCGTTGAAAAGCACGGATGCCATTCGTTTGGATAATATCCGTTTGGCTATTATCGATGGCGTCATTATAGACTTGAATTAACCGAAGAATAAATTTGTAGAATATTAGATAATCAGATATGAGATTGATTGTAAAGAAAATAGTCCTGGCCGCTTTCAGTATTTTCGTAGTGGCAGGCAGTATGGCACAGAACTTGAATTCAGCTTATTTCTTGGAAGGCTTTGCTTATCGCCATGAATTGAATCCTGCTTATTCGGGAGAATCTTATTTCAGCATGCCGTTTCTGGGAAATTTGAACATTACCATGCACGGAAATGTCGGTCTGAAGAATTTCTTATACCCGGTAAAGAATCCTTCTTCCCAATATAATCTTACTACATTCTTGAGTCCTACCGTTGGACGGGATGAGTTTTTAGGTGATTTGACCGATAATAACAAATTGATGTTCGATTACAAGATGAACATCTTCTCTGTAGGCTTTCGCGGCTTCGGGGGCTTCAACACGATTGGGCTGAATTTGCGAACCAACGTTGGCGTTAATTTACCATACGGACTCTTTGATTTTGCCAAGACCGGAATGCAAGGAAGCAATACGCATTATGTGATGGACGACTTGTCGATGCGGGCACGCGGATATGCGGAATTGGCTTTGGGACATGCGCATCAAATAAATGAAAACCTCTCGATAGGAGCCAAATTGAAGTTCTTGGTCGGCGGGGCTGATGTGGACGCAACCGTTGAGCGAATGAATGTTCAGATGAGCGATACCCGTTGGTTGGTGCAGGCTCGTGCGGAAGTGAATGCTTCGTTGAAAGGTGCACGCTTTGAGTTGGATGAAGACGGACTTGTGGACGGATTGGACGTTGAGAGTCCCGGAGTAGGAGGCTATGGATTCGGAGTGGATTTAGGAGCCACCTATAAATTTACGGAAGGTGCTCTCAAGGGATTTACCTTTTCGGCAGCTTTGTTGGACTTGGGCTTTATCAACTGGTCGGAAAACATCATGGCCTACAACGAGGGCGAAGAGTTTCGGTTTGACGGATTCCACAACGTGGTTATCGAAAATCAACCCGGACAAGAGAATGAATTGGAAGATCAGCTCGACCGTTTGCAGGATGATGTGGAGAAACTATACAATGTCCGCACAGACGGACAGGTAGGCAGTCGCTCCACCATGTTGGCTGCCACAATGAACATCGGTGCGGAATATGCATTGCCGGCTTACGACCGATTGAAGTTCGGTTTGCTTTCGTCTACCCATTTCAATGGTCCGTTTACATGGACCGAAGCACGCGTTTCGGCCAATGTGAATCCCACTCGCTGGTTCGGAGCTTCTGTCAATTATGCCTACTCTACGTGGGGCTCTTCTTTCGGCATGATGTTGAATTTTCATCCCAAAGGATTTAACTTCTTCATCGGCACCGACCACATGTTGGGCGAAGTGAACACGCAGTTTATCCCGATGAGCTCGAATGTGAACGTATCAATGGGTATCAATTTTATCTTGGGAAAAGAGAAACGCGAAAAGTAATCGATTCGTGAGCAAACATTTCAAAGGTGTATCGAATTCTCGAAAGGGGAGGGCGATGCACCTTTTTTATATATTACAGAGCTTTCGCCAAACTTTCGACCTCGCTCGAAGTTTTTCTCTTTCCTTTCCTTTCATGCAGAGCGAAGCCGAAGCATCTTAGTGTATAGCAAAAGTATCTCAGCTGTCCCCCTGTTTTAGGGGGACGAGCCGTACGGCGGAGGGGGTATGAGACAGTAATCACATTAATCAAGGCCTTTCTCCACCCCTCAGTCCTGCGGACA
>JAFUNW010000110.1 GCA_017472905.1 Bacteroidaceae bacterium | reverse complement strand
TTCAATACCTCTGGAAGTGGTATAACAGATTGCACAGAAGTGGGAATAACATCAAGCTTAAATAAAAGTTCTATTGTAAATCGTTCTTTTTTATTGGGAGAGTTTAATGGAGATGGTTTAATTGATGTATTACTTTCCCCTTTAAGAAATAATTCTGATACCACTTGGAAATTATATAAATCTACCGGAAATAGTGAATTTATATCTTCTACATTTACAGGTTCAACTGCAGGAAATGGAGGGTGTGATGGTTTCCTTGTGCAGGATGTAAATAATGACGGTATTACTGATCTGATTAAATATTCTAAGAGTGAATTTAAAACATTTCTGACAATTAATGGTTCCCCTACACTAGATATAGGAAGTCTATCTATGGAAGAATATTCTGTAGTGGCTCCAACAAGTCTCACTAGTCATAATTTTTATTCCGATCTGTTAACATTAAAAGAAGATAAGCTTATCAAATATAGCTATTGTAATGATTTTAACAAACAAAAACTTCTAACCTCAATGTCTGATAGTTGGGGGAATATTGAATATACACACTATACTTATCCAACAGAAAATAGCTCTTCATATACATTAAGTTCTTCTGCAGAGTTAGAAGATTTCCCATATATTGTTTTAGATGAAAAAATCCCATTCGTTACATCATCATATTCTATCTCCGATGGAAAGAAAACCAATGAATGTACTTACTCTTTCTCTAATCTTGTAACCCATCGTCAAGGTTTAGGAGTGTGCGGCATGTACATGACATCAGTAGAAAACGAACGCAACAAACATACTCAATATTTCGACCCAAGAAATCATGGCGTTTTAATTCGGGAAGTTACGGATGTTGGTGAGAAGAATTATAGCTACAGTATAAATCATCCTGAAAATAATGCCATTGTTCAAATTAACCTAACCAACAAAAGCGTAACCGATAATTTGAATGGTTTTACCACCTCTTCCACCTACAGTTACAACGAATATGGCTTCCCTCTTATTGAGACAACGACTACATCCGATGGAATTACAGTACGCACCAATCAAAGTGTAAACCACCATATAAGTTCCACCCATTACATGCTGAATGTGGTCAAGGAAAAAGTTGTTACAACTACTCGAAATGGTTTGACTCATACGGAGAAAGTAACATATCCTACCATGTATTACAACAAACCGTTGAGTCAATACAACTATGTAAACGGAGGACAGGTTTGCTACCAAACATTCACTTACGGAAGTAATGGATTGTTAACTAAAAACACAGTAAAAAACTATGCATCAGGAAATACGCTAACCACAACTTATGCATATGACAGCTTCGGGCGTTTACTGAAAGAAACCACTCCCGAAGAATTTACCAAAGAATATCTTTACAATACAAAAGGATTAGTTTCTTCTTACAAAAATGAATTAGGTATTAGTGAGACCTACCAATATGATGCATTCGGGCGTAAAAATCGCACCAACTTTGCAGAGGGAAGTTGGGAACAAGTCGAATACAGTTGGCGAGAAGGTGCTCCGTTCAATGTACATGGTTATGCTGTAAAAACAACCTCTTCAACCGGAGGAATTTCCACTACATTGTATAATACTCGGCAAGAAAATGTGGGAAGTGAAAATTATACCGCTCTTTCTAAACTATATCAATATCGAACCTTTGATGACTTTGGGAACATGCTGACCGAAACACTTCCGTTCAAAGAAGGAGGAACCCGCCATTATAATCGATATGTCTACGATGCATACGACCGTTTGACTCGATTGACCGATGCTTCCGGGAAAATCACAACTCATAGCTATGACAAGAACAGAGTGACTACTATACAAGACGGCATTACTACTACCCGAGTATATGACAGCCAAGGAAACCTCACTTCCGTTATTGATTCTACCGGAACTTTGACTTACAATCTTCGTCCCGATGGGCAACCCTTGTCGGTGACAATACCGGGCAATCTTTCAACAACAGCAGAATATGATGCTTTCGGCAGACAAACCAAACTGACCGACCCTAGTAGCGGTACAACAACTTTTACTTATGATGCAGATGGAAACCTTGCCTCCCAAACCGATGGTGAGGGACGACAGACGTTGATGGAATACGATCCCTATGGACGCCTTATCCGGAAAGAATACGTAGGAAACATGTATGTCACATATACTTATACCAACGGATTGTTGATGCGTGAAACAGACAGCAATGGAGGAGCTAGAAGGTATGCATATGATAATTACGGACGATTAATCATGGACTTGCAAACGATAGGAACAGCCGATCATAATCTTTCGCGATACTATACGTATGATAGTAATGGAAATCTTACGTCCGTAGAATATTCACAAGAGTATGGTTCGTTTGCCATGCACTATGGAACAGAGAACTTTTCTTATCAAAACGGCCAAGTAAAGAAAATATCTTTCCAGGCAACTCCATTGAACAATACCGAAAGTGTGATATGGGAAGTTACATCTGAGAATGCACAAGGAATCCCCTCTACAATCGTTTCCGGTCCGTTGACACATACTTACAGTTATGACTTACAAACAAGGCCTCTGCAGGTACAGACATTAAAGAATGGTACTACCGTGCGAAATATGAGCTATGCTTATCATCCGCAAACGGGAAATCTTTTATCACGTACAGACAACACAAGGAATTTGCAGGAATCGTTTACATACGATCATCAAAATCGGTTAACGGGTGATGGAACAGAGACATACGAATACGACAATGCAACCGGTAACATGACCTATAACAGTCGGATAGGCACTATTACCTACGGTGTTGGAATACGGAACAGTTATCAAGTCAATCTCATCGACCCGTTGACTCGAACAACCGATGACATACATCTGCTTACCGTTCAGCAAAAAGCGACTTACAATGCCATGTCCCGACCGGCAACCTTGGAAGAGAGTAACCAACAGTTGGAATTCACATACAATGGACGTTGCGAACGAAACATCGCAGAATTCATTCAGATAACCCCAC
>JAFUNW010000109.1 GCA_017472905.1 Bacteroidaceae bacterium | reverse complement strand
TGCCAATGGGTGAACAGCCTCCCCGTATGTAACCGGTCAAAGGCAGCAATTCTTTCATGGGGATAAGGTCGCACTTCTTGTTTCCGCTTACTTTGGCCGCCATCTTCAGGTTTACTTCATCGCCTCCGGGTATGACGCAAACAAAATGTCCGGTTTTGTCGCCATGAAGCACCAAGGTTTTAAACACTTGCTCGATATTTTCGCCCAATTGGGCTACGATATGATGCGCACTCAAATCGTTCTCATCCACTTCATAAGGGATAAGTTCGTAGGCTACTTTCGCCTTGTCCATCAGACGGGCAACATTCGTTTTCTGGATTTTATCTTTTTCTTTCGGCATGGTTAGTTATTGGGATTTGGGTCTTTAAAGGAATCAGAATCTTGGGGGGCTTCTATTCCCAGCTCTTCCCGCAGGAAGATTGGCGTATAGCCTTTCTCAGAAAGGGCGACTTCTTCCGGAGTACCGCACGAAAGTACTTCTCCCCCACCTCGTCCCCCTTCTGGGCCCATGTCTATTACATAATCAGCCATCTTAATAACGTCAAGGTTATGCTCTATAACAATAACTGTATTTCCCTTGTCCACCAACCTATTCAAAACATTCATCAATACACGAATGTCCTCGAAATGTAGTCCGGTTGTCGGTTCATCCAAGATGTAGAGTGTCTTTCCGGTATCGCGCTTGGCCAACTCCGTAGCCAGTTTTACGCGCTGACTCTCTCCGCCGGACAAGGTAGTCGATGGTTGTCCCAATTTGACATATCCTAGGCCGACATCTTGCAACACCTTGATCTTAGAAAGTATCTGCGGCACGTTTTCAAAGAATTCCACCGCCTGATTGATGGTCATGTCCAACACATCGGCAATGGATTTGCCTTTGTAGCGTACTTCCAACGTTTCGCGATTGTAACGTTTGCCATGACAAGCTTCACATGGCACCATCACATCCGGTAAGAAGTTCATTTCAATGGTTTTATATCCATTTCCACTACATACATCACACCGTCCTCCCGATATATTGAACGAAAAACGTCCTGGTTTGTATCCTCTAATTTTAGCCTCAGGTAGACCAACAAACAAGTTGCGAATATCAGAAAAGACATTGGTATAAGTTGCCGGATTGGAACGTGGTGTGCGTCCAATCGGCGATTGGTCAACATCTACTACCTTATCTATATACTCTATTCCTTCTACTCGATCGTATGATAATGGTTCTTTCAATGAACGATAAAACTTCTGCGATAAAATGGGATGAAGGGTTTCGTTAACCAACGTGGACTTTCCACTTCCCGACACACCGGTTACGCAAATAAATTTTCCCAAAGGAAATTCCACATCTACTCCTTTCAAATTATTTCCTCGTGCTCCAAATATAGTGATGGAATTTCCCTTTCCCTCACGCCGCTTTACAGGAACAATAATCTTCTGCGTACCGTTTAGATAGGCCGAAGTAAGAGTATTGTTTTGAAGCATTTTTTTCGGAGTGCCGGCAAAAACGACTTCTCCTCCCAAGCGCCCGGCACGTGGCCCCATGTCTACGACATAGTCTGCCGCCAGCATCATGTCTTTGTCATGCTCAACCACAATGACAGAGTTGCCCAAATCGCGCAACGCCAAAAGCGAATCTATCAACCGGCGGTTGTCGCGCTGATGCAATCCGATGCTAGGTTCATCCAAAATGTATAAAACATTAACCAGCTGTGAGCCAATTTGTGTTGCCAAGCGAATACGTTGACTCTCTCCTCCGGAAAGAGTCATGGAAGCTCTGTTCAACGATAAATAGCCCAGCCCTACATCCAACAGGAATTTCAATCGGGTTCGAATCTCTTTCAAAATTTCAACGGCAATTTTCCGCTGTTTATCCGACAAATGATCTTCAACATGTTGCAGCCAATCATACAATTCTGCAATATCCATGTCGGCCAGTTCAATGATGTTTTTATCGTGAACTCTGAAGCTCAAGGCTTCGCGATTGAGGCGATGACCATGACACTCCGGACAAACGGCTGTCCTAGCAAATTGCTCTGCCCATTTCTGCTCGGTAGCAGAAACATCTTGCTCTTGCATCATTTGTATATACTTGATAATGCCTTCAAACGTTACAAAATAGTCAGACGAAGTATGAATCAACGAACTTTTGATACGTAAACGTTCATCTGAACCATTCAAAATCTCATCTAAAGCCTCTTCTGACAAAGAAGAAACCGGGGTTTTCAAATCACATTCATATTTTTCAAGCAATGTTGCAATCTGCCAAAATATCATGGTTTGCTTAAATTTTCCAAGCGGGACAATCGCTCCCTCATAAATAGAAAGAGAACGATCAGGAATGACTTTGTCTATATCTATGAGGTTCACAACTCCCAATCCTTTACATCTAGAACAAGCACCCTGTGGAGAATTGAACGAAAAGTTATGCGGAGCCGGATCACGATAGGATAATCCAGTTATAGGACACATCAATTGCCTGCTATAATGGCGAACTTCGTCTTTATCTACATCCAATATCATCAACAAACCATCACCTTGTTGCATCGCTGTTGTAACGCTTTGCTGCAAACGCTTATCATCACGTCCGGCAACAACCATCTTGTCTATGACTATCTCCACATCGTGATTCTTATAACGGTCAAGCCTCAAACCGGGCAATACATCCATAACCTTTCCGTCTGCACGAACGTATAAATATCCTTTACGGCGTATTTGTTCAAATAGTTCCTTATAGTGTCCTTTCCGACTACGTACAACCGGAGCCAATATCATAATTCTCCGTCCTTCATAATCCTTATGAATCAAATCAAGCACCTGTTCATCGGTATACTTCACCATCTTTTCACCGGAAAGATATGAATAAGCTTCCCCTGCACGCGCATAAAGCAACCGTAGATAATCATACACCTCCGTTGTTGTGCCTACAGTGGAGCGAGGATTCTTGTTCGTAGTTTTTTGTTCAATGGAAATTACCGGACTTAATCCTGTAATCTTATCTACATCCGGACGTTCCATTCCTCCAAGGAAATTACGAGCATAGGCCGAAAAGGTTTCAATATAACGCCGCTGTCCTTCTGCAAAAATTGTATCAAAGGCCAATGATGATTTTCCACTTCCACTCAAACCGGTTATTACAGTTAAAGTATTACGAGGAATCACAACATCTACATTCTTTAAATTATGTACACGTGCTCCGTATACATTTATACTTTCTTCTTCGTTTGTCTGCATAGTTTTCTTGTTTTCGTTTACTCAGTCACACTACCGGATGAACTTCCCGTATAGCCACGCAAAATGTTAACATCCTGCTTCACGTTATATTTCACCCCGTCAGAACCAACGGCATTCACTACTATAAAATAGACTCCGTCCTTTACTTGCGAACCATTGTAAGTTCCGTCCCATCCATTGTCTATTTCACTCAGTCCCCAATGATATAACCGTTGTCCCCAACGATTAAATATGTACGCATCAAACTTCACTAATGACTTATGAGAAACTTTAAAAATATCATTAATACCATCACCATTTGGGGAGAAAGCATTGGGCACATGCAACGAAGATTCACTGATGACTATGGTTATGGGGTCGTACTCCTCTTCCAATTCGGCAGCACCCTCTTCCCCGGTAGAATAAGTGATATAAAACCGAATTCCAATAGTACCGGATTCAGTAAAGGTATATTCCGTATCAGATTCATAACGCCGGAGAATCGGACTCTCCGGAGCATCCATAGGATATATACTCCATTCATAAGCATATGTATATCCCTCTATTTCTTCTACATTAGCTTCAAATTTTATAACCAATGGAGCCGAAGCGGTATAACTATCTCCTCCATTCAATACAGTCGATTCTTCTACTAAATCTCCATTTTCTTCTAAAATAGTGGCTTTCGGAGAAGCGACCTGTGCCTGCACATCTATATACACAAACAATGTTGCCCAAAACAGCAAAAAAAATATTTTTCTAATTGTCATACCTTCACTTTTTTCTGTATCAATTCTGCAAAAATACGCTTTCCTGTCGAATTATCCACCGAAAAAGAGACATAATATTTGCTAAAGCTGCACATTTCATATTACATGATGATATTTTTTTGTACTTTTGCAGCACTTAATACATTAATTAAATACGAAATAACACAAATGAGTCGCTACAAACATATATTCATTGCCTCTCTTTTTCTTCTTGCAGCTATTCACGGTTTAGCCCAAAGCAGTTCCAACGGATATTTCTCACATACAGTTGCTCGTGGAGAAAGTTTGTACTCCATTTCTAGTATGTATGGAGTAAGTATACCAGAGATTGTAGAACTGAATCCGGGAAGTGATAAGCGTATTCGCACCGGAGAAACATTGCGCATTCCGCAAAAAAAACAATCATCAACCGAAAAGACTCCAAACAGTTTGCGCTATCATACTATCCAAGCCGGAGAAACGCTTTATCGAATCACGCAAATATATAATGTTAGTGCTGCTATCATTTGCCAAGCCAATCCGGGGTTAAGTGCTGCCAACTTCCGAACGGGAGAAGTCATTGTTATTCCACAAACAAGCAAAGACGACAACATAATTACTCCCCAACAGGAGCGTAAAAAAGAACAGGTAGAGGAAGAAAAAAGCCCCTGCCGGGAAATGCACAAAGTAAAAAGGAAAGAAACAATATTCGGCATCTGTCGCGAGTATGGAATAACGAAAGAAGAGTTGATTGCTGCTAATCCGGAATTAAAAAAGGAAAAACTGAAGAAAGGCAAATTTTTGTGTATTCCACACAAACAAACTGCTAGGAAAAATAACATAAATACAGACGAACAGACAACATCCCCCTCAAACCAAGAATTGTTTGACAAAAACAAAAAGAAAGAACAAACTCTCAAAGCGATTCAAGCAACTTTAATTTTACCATTCAATCTTGATGATGAAGAAAACAAATCAACTTTGATGGTTGAATATTACGAGGGGTTGCTATTGGCTATGGATAGTCTTAAACAACAGGGTATTTCAATTAATCTCCACGTTTATGATTCGGGAGACCGTAATCAATCCATTGCATCTTTATTGAAAAAAGAAGAATTAAAAAACATGCATATCATATTCGGTCCCGGGCACAGCGAACACATCAAGCCCCTGGCTGATTTTGCAAGAACTCATCAAATACGCCTAGTTATACCGTTTACATCCAAAGATAACGAAGTATTTACTAATCCCTATGTATATCAAATTAATACACCGCAGTCCTATTTATATTCGCAAGTGTATAAACATTTCTTAGAGATGTTTGGAAACTACAATATTATATTTGTTCAATCTGATGATGAAAAAGAAAAAAATGATTTTATTAACGGACTCAAGAATGAATTAGGAACACATAATATCAATTTCCAAACAATGGCTATGCCTACAACGGATGCAGATAATGTTGCAACTGATAGTATACAGATGGAGAAAGTATTAAGCAATGAAAAACCAAATATATTTATTCCTACTTCAAGTAGCAACATTACTCTTATCAAATTGTTACCATACCTACAGTTGGCCATACGCAGAGAAGCAGAAAAAGAAACTCCAAGAAAAATAAACCTCTTCGGATATCCAGAATGGCAGAAATACACAAACGACCATTTACAAGCATTTTATGAAACGGATACCTATTTCTATTCTTCATTCTATACCAATAACCTATTAGCTCCATCTATCCAATTTAATAAAAAATATCGCTATTGGTATAACAAAGAAATGGCTTCCACTTTCCCCAAATATGGAATGCTCGGATTCGACACCGCCTATTTCTTCTTGAAAGCTCTCAGTAAATATGGAACAAATATGGATGATAAACTGAATCAAACAATTGTGACCCCTGTACAAACCGGTTTCCGATTTGAGCGAGTAAACAATTGGGGAGGATTTATCAATAAAAAAGTATTCTTTATTCACATGACTCCTAACCACGAACTAATCAAACTTGATTTTAAATAAATGATACGTTTACACTCTTATATTATTTCCATCACATTAGCTATTTTTATACTAACAACAAGCAATGTAAATGCACAAATCAGTGATATGCGCAACAATTTGGCTGTTGGTATCAATGGAGGATTGAACTTCAGTAGTGTAAGTTTCTCCCCAAACATTAAACAAGGTACACTCCAAGGCGTTACCGGAGGTATAACCGTTAGATACATCAGTGAAAAATATTTCAGCATGATATGCGGTTTGCAAATGGAACTCAATTACAGTCAGAAAGGTTGGAAAGAAAAAATTGAAGACGGAACAAATAACACCTATCAGCGAACACTAAATTATGTCGAAATTCCATTTTTGGCACATGTAGCATTTGGTAAAGAACGGGGTATGCGTTTTTTTATCAATGCCGGTCCGCAAATCGGATTCTTTATAAATGATAAAGAAGAAAAGGGCGGAGATCCTTGGAATACAAATTACCGTCCTAACAACGTAATAGCTCAATATGGAAAATCTATTGAAAACAAATTTGAATACGGAATAGCCGGTGGATTAGGCTTGGAACTTCGTACCGAAATCGGGAATTTTCTTCTTGAAGGACGCTATTTTTATGGTTTATCCGATTTCTATCATAACAGTAAAAGCGATGAATTCGGACGTTCCGGGAACTCTGTTATTTCCGGAAAGTTAACATACCTCTTTGATTTGAGCAAATAACAATTTCAGACATCCGGACTGTTGCAATGAACTACCAAGTAGTAATAACATATCGCAAAACCCGGCGTTTATCTATGCGTGTTGTTAAAAACGGAGATATACATGTCTCTGCACCATTAGGTATTAACAAAGCTGAAGTTTATGAATTTATCGAAAGGAATCAAGATTGGATTTCAGATGCACGCGAACGAAAGTTACAAAGCGAAAATAAACGATACAACTTTTTCAATCAACTAAAGCTTGATACTAAAGAAAAATATATAGTAGCTATTCAAAGACTAGATAGTATTGTTGCCCCATTAGTTGAGAAATACGCCAAACAAATGGACGTATCTCCCAACAAGATATATTATCGAACCGTTATTTCACGATGGGGATGTTGTCAAATCAAGAGTAAAGAAATCTATTTCAGTATATACCTGTTACTACTACCGGAATGGTGTATCGAACATATCGTTGTTCATGAATTAGCTCACCTGCTTGTCCCTAATCATAGCAAAAGGTTTTATGAAATAATGGACATTTATTTTCCCCTGTGGAAAAAAGCCAGGAAAGAAACCAAACGCATCTTCCGAATGGAAGAAAGCTAGGATATAAGGATGACTCTATTTGAGAAACGAATCCCATATTCATACATGACGAGATAATTTATTCCAATGACATATTGATAGTTTTCCTTTTCCATCACGTAAATGAAAACTTCCTCCCTCACAATATCTCCACACATTACATTTTTCACATGGACCAATCTTCATCCAAGAACGGTTGCGATAAACATGAAAACCATTCTGCCAAACATCCATAAAATTATCATGATAAATATTTCCTTGACAATAATCCGGTCTAATGCTTAAGCAACCAGAAATATCACCATTGTTCAATATAGAAGCTACATTAATTCCAGCTTGACAGAAAAACGGATAATCTCGAACTTCGTACTCATAAGCTCCTAAAAATCCTTCGCAACTATAATTCAACTGAATACTCTTATCACTCTTTCGAGTTTCAGATATAAAATCCATAAGCCACTTCATTTGGGAAGAATCTAAATACAGTTCCATATTTTCTTTTGCACGTCCTTCAGGAAATACTGTAAATATCCGCCATTTCTTTACTCCTATACTTTTCAGAAATTCTTTAAATTCATTTAAACGTCCAATATTGCGCTGATTCACACACGATATAACATCCCATACAATATTTTTTCGTGTCAAAGCTTTTATTGCACTAACAGCTTTCTCAAAACTATGATGATTTCCCCGCATCCAATTGTGATAATCATCGAAACCATCTAAGCTGATTGCTATTGTTTGCAATCCAGCATCAATCAATTCATCTAACATTTCTTCCGACAGTAACAAGCCATTAGTGACCATCCCCCACATAAAACCACGAGAAGAAATCTCTCTTCCACATTGAACTATGTCCGGCCGAACCAATGGTTCACCGCCAGTTGTTATAACTAATATTCTTTGGGGTTCTACAACTTTGGATATTTCATCCAATACTGATATGAAATTAACCAAAGGCATATCATGTTGTTTTTCTATAGCCTTACAATCACTTCCACAATGTAAACATGATAAATTACATTTTAGAGTACACTCCCAAAACAACTGATGTAACATATGCAAATTTGTACGGCGATTTTTCAATCGCCGTACAAATTCCATACGCAATAATTTACGAAAACCTATTTTCATTAGTGGAAGTATAGATACTCCATTCATTGTATAAGAAGGATAGATTCAAAGCTCTAAATTCCCTCTCTTAGAATATAAGAAAATAGCCCAACCTTGTAAAGATAATACTAAGAATCAATATTATAAGCTTAATTCGTTTCTTTTTATTATCTTTCGTTGGCAATTTATCTTTTATAACCGGGGGAGGTCCATAGACACAAGGGGTAGGCTCCATTTCCATATCACAACTTTATCTAATATCAATCACGTAAGCGAAACGAAGTAGCCTCTTTCAATACAGCAGCTTCGCTTGAACGAATCGCATTGAAAGCCATTACATTTAAAATCAAAGCTACAACCGGCAAAGCAGAAACCCACCAACATGCATTAAATGCGATGGCATCTAATTCATTAGAGAAGAACAGATAGAATGCTAAATAAACAAACAATAATCCAGCCATCAGTAATACATTAAAGATAGTTAAACGTTTCTGCAACTCATAATTCTGAAAGAAAGTCAGAAATAGAGTAAAAAAAGCGATGAATGCCCCCAATAGTGCTAAAACCAATATGGCCCAAGGCATATTACTCACCACACTATTATCCGCTAAAGAGACTAAAGAAGTGGAAGTGAAATCATATTCCCTCCCATCCGTTCCTGAAATAAATATTCCGAACGAAGATAAGGACATGACAATCAATGCGACCGCCGAAAGTATTAAATAGATACGTTGAACTATTTTTTTCATAAATTAAGATTCTGCTGAAGTTTTTCTTTCTCCTTAGCAGGATTACGGAAATAAACTTTATGTTCGGTATATTCTTGTGCAGCAATCAGTGTCGGTTTCGGCATTTTCTCATAGTAACGAGAAATTTCTATTTGTTCTCTATTTTCAGACACCTCTTCCAATATATCTGTTGCAGAAGCAAATTCTGCCAATTTCTTTGAAAGTTCATTCTTTATTTCCACTGAGATTTGGTTTGCACGCTTACCAATAATAGCTACAGTTTCATAAATATTACCAGTATCTTCACACAAATCCATTAAATTACGGTTTACAGTGTTAGTTGGCGCATTTGTTTTCTTATAATCCATAATGTTTAATATTTTATTTAATTTCTTTTTATTTATCACTATAATTTAATTATTCTTTCTCTTTTTCAGAAACATCTTCTCCCCCATTCTTTTCCACTTTTTTATTCACATCTTTTATAATTTTATCCGCTTCTTCCATGAATTGACTTTCAGGATATTCATTTTTGAAAGCATAATATTCATCACGGGCATCACGTAAACGTTCCAACTTCTTTGCATCAATACTTTGCAAAGCCATTTGATATTTCGCACGTAAAATCAACATGGAAAGTTCTTCACGCAAGGTCGTATAAGGATAATCCTTCAAGGCATTCTGAGCTGTAAGAATGCACGATGCATAATTATTTCCTCCACTTAAACTGTTTCCTATATAAGAACCTAAATCATAATATAATTTTGCAGCCGCAAACTCTTTCTTTACCAAATTGTCTTGCAAATCGTATAACATCTGATTGACTTCTTTGATACGCTTACTGTTCGGATAATATTCCATAAAAAGCTGTAACTCTCCAATTGCTTTGTAGGTGGAAGTTTGATCTAAACGAGGTTCAGGAGCAGAGCAATACAATGTCTTTCCACAATAAAAGCGAGCTTCTTCTGCATATATACCTTGAGGGTAATTCTTATAATATGTAGTGAAATAATGCGAAGCTGTTTCATAATCGCCTTGCCCGAAATAGCACATGCCCAACATATAGAGCGATTCTTCAGCCTTGTCTGTTCCCTTTAATATAGAAATAAGTTCTTCCAATAAGGTTGCTGATTTCACGTATTTACCGCGAGCATAATATTCTTTGGCTGCTTCGTATTTATATTCATAATCAGCACTCTTCAATATCTTGTTGTACCCTCCGCAAGAGCATAAAAAGAATGCTGCAAATAGTCCGATTGTGATATGTTTATTCATCATTAGTTCCAAATATTGGCTGCAAATTTACGGAGATTCAACGAATTATACAATTAATCCATGTTTTTTAATGCAAAAATAGCTTTTTAATACCTGCCATTATGAATATTATACCTAATTTTACAGCGATTTTTTAACCTAAACCATTCTCTTAAATGAAATTTGAGCTTATTTCAAACTATAAACCAACCGGAGATCAACCAGAAGCCATTAGGCAATTAACTGAAGGTGTATTGCAAGGAACCTCTGCACAAACATTATTAGGGGTAACCGGTTCCGGAAAAACATTCACCATCGCCAATGTTATTCAAAATGTACAAAAACCAACACTCATACTTAGCCATAACAAAACATTGGCCGCACAGCTTTATGGAGAATTCAAGAGTTTTTTTCCAAACAATGCCGTAGAATATTACGTCTCATATTACGATTATTATCAGCCCGAAGCTTACATTCCAAGCAGTGACACTTATATTGAAAAAGATTTAGCTATCAACGATGAGATAGACAAACTACGTTTAGCAGCTACATCCTCGCTTTTGTCCGGTCGAAAAGATGTTATTGTTGTTTCATCTGTATCCTGTATCTATGGCATGGGAAATCCCTCCGATTTCTATAATAATGTAATAGAGTTAAAACGAGGAATGTTACTTGACCGCAATGTATTCTTACGGCGATTAGTAGATAGTCTCTACACTAGAAACGATATAAATTTCGAGCGTGGATGTTTTCGGGTAAAAGGAGATACGGTAGACATCTATCTAGCCTATGCAGACAATGTTTTGCGTATAATGTTTTGGGATGATGAGATTGATGCCATTGAAGAAGTTGATGCTGCGTCCGGACATTCTCTTGGAACATTTGAGGAATATAAAATATTCCCAGCCAATCTGTTTATGACAACCAAAGAAAGTACTCTGCGAGCCATTCAACAAATAGAAGATGATTTAAGAGCACGAGTCGCTTATTTTCAAGAAAAAGGTAAACCATACGAAGCCAAACGCCTCTATGAACGGGTAACGTATGATATGGAAATGATACGAGAATTAGGACACTGTTCCGGAATCGAAAACTATTCCCGTTATTTTGACGGACGCGAAGCCGGAACCCGTCCATATTGTCTGCTTGATTTCTTCCCGGAGGATTTTTTGTTGGTTATTGATGAAAGCCACGTAAGTGTTCCACAAATCCGTGCCATGTACGGTGGCGACCATGCCCGCAAAGTCAATCTTGTAGAATATGGTTTCCGCT
>JAFUNW010000108.1 GCA_017472905.1 Bacteroidaceae bacterium | reverse complement strand
GCGGGAAAGAATTAGTTACATCTCTTCTACGCTCTGTTTGTAAAGATATAATAGTGAAAACTTATAGAGTGCGGATAGTAGATAGATGGCGATAAACAATTTACTCCTGTTCCATCGGACACGTTGGCAAATCCAAACAACAAGAGGGACAGACAAATAGAGCATCCATTCAATTTTCATTGTCCAAAGAGAACCATTTACGGCCTCTATCGGATTGTGCTTGAAAACTCCCGTCAAGGTCGGTTCCAAGAAGTTTAAGAAAGAGAGATTTGCCATTAGGTATTTCCACCATTGGGTAGAAGAGAAATACTCCCAAGGTGAAAAAGAAGAAATTGCCACCAAACAGAATGCGCAAATTAATACAATGAGAATGTATGGTGGAAGAATACGTTGGGCTCTGCGGATGAGGAACTTTTTTAGATGTGGTCGGCGGTCGTAGCTCCCGAAAATCAAATATCCGCTTAAGGTAAAGAATCCTCCAACAGCTGTATAACTAGGTATGGGCCAAGGAATATGAAAACCGGCCAATTCGTTGAAATGAGCCACTATCACCGAAAAGGCCAACACATACCTGAGGGCATCCATATTAGGGTACATACTTCTTATTTTGTTTTTTTGTATCAAGGAAACTTCCTGAAAGCCCGAATCAGAATTAATCTTTTAATTATCTATTACCCACCTTTTAGAATGAGGAATTGTTTCATTCGGATTGTATTCCCATTTCTCTGTTACGGGTATTTGCAGAATATAGCTTTTCTTCTCTACAACAGGAAGTGAATTTCCCCTCAACCAAGGATTTGCAGTCTTCAACATCAACAGACTTATTCCTTTTCGTTTTGCAAAACTTGCCAAATCAGGTATTGTTTGCTTGATTTCTAGAGGTGTAGTAGGTAGGGGAGGATATAAATCCCTGGCGTGAAGTACAAAACCATACATTCGAGGGAATTCAAAAATCTGTTTGGCAGCCAACAGGCGGAACATATAGCGCGAAGTCTCTTTGTTTAGCCATAAATCTGTAGCTTTGTCAGTCAATTGTTTTTCCAATTCTTCGGAAATACGCCTCTGTCCTGCATTGTAGCTTGCACAAGCTGTCAGCCAATCACCGTATTTCTCATAAGATTCTTTTAAATATTTACAAGCTGCATGGGTCGATTTCTCTACATGATAGCGTTCGTCAACCATTCGATTTATCTCCAATCCATATTCTCGTCCTGTTTCGCTCATGAATTGCCATAGTCCGGCAGCTTTAACAGGTGATAAGGCTTCTATGTCGCCGCTACTTTCGATAATCATCAAATATTTCAAATCGTCCGGCACATTGTTTTCCTTCAGAATTCTTTCTATGGTTGGGAAATAACGGTTTGCTCGCTTTAGCATCAGTAGGGTTGTGGTGTGCGAAAAGGTAAAAGTAATCAGTTCGCGGTCTATGCGTTCGTGCAAATCGGCCCGTTTTAGGACGATTTTTTCTCCGGCAAACTCCATTTCCTTGGGGATATAGGGCCCGACCACTTCATAAGGCGGACTCAACTCAGGAAGTTGTGCATACATTCCTGTCCATGTGGTGGCGAGTAATATAAGTAACAGTATTTTTTTCATTGAATTCTGATTTACGATTGCAAGCTTTGCTCAATACTAATTTGATTTATCAATGCTTCAACTCTTTTCAATGCATCAATTCTTCAACGTCTTCAACGAATACTTCTTCCATTTCCGTTTTTATTCTTTTTTCTTTGGCGGACAATATGCTTCGCATGATTTCTTCCTCTTTCTTCACTTTTTTCAAGGCCGATTTTGCAGCTAGTTGCTGGCTCTCTTTTTTGCTGTATCCGGTTCCCTGTCCACATTCGATGCCCTCAATCAATACCCGGCTTTCAAATATCGGGTTGTAAGCTGAGTCTTTTCGCTCGGAAGTCAGTTCAAATTCAATCATGATTCGTTTTTTCTGACTCCATTCAATCAACTTGCTTTTGAAGTTTTTTTCCCGATAGGCTATCTTTTCGAGGTTTATTAACTTGTCAATAATCCGTTTTTTTACGAAATCCATGCATCGGTCATATCCTCTGTCCAAATAGATGGCTCCAATAAACGCTTCAAATGCATTTCCACACATATAACTGTTGTGTGTATTTGTATGTGTTTGATATTGTATGAGTTTGTCCAATCCTATTTCTACAGCTAGCTGGTTCAGCGTTTCCCGGCTTACGATTTTTGAACGTGTATTGGTCAGGAATCCTTCTTTTTTTCCTTTGAAATGTCTGAAAACGATGTCCCCGACAATGGCGTCTAAGATGGCATCGCCCAAAAACTCCAGCCGTTCATTGTTTATCGCATGTCCGCCACCATCATGCATGTGCGATGATTTGTGTGTCAGTGCCTGTTTGTATAGTTTGATGTCGCGCGGGTAGAAACCTAGTATTTTGCGCAAAACAAAATAAGACTCCCTATCCCTTCGGAAAAGGAGTCTTATCGGAGTTATGATATATTCTTCGATTTTCACTTGCTGCTCACATATTTCTTCAGGATGATGCATGCGTTGTGTCCGCCAAATCCGAATGTGTTCGACAAAGCGGCTCTGACCGTACGTTTCTGAGCTGTAGAGAACGTGAAGTTCATCTTATAGTCGATTTCCGGATCCTCATCTCCCTCTTCGTGGTTGATGGTGGGGGGGATGATGTCGTTTTCTACGGCGAGTGTCGATGCGATAGCTTCTACAGCTCCGGCTGCTCCTAACAAATGTCCTGTCATTGATTTCGTAGAACTGATGTTCAATTTGTAGGCATGTTCGCCAAAGACGTCCTTTATAGCTTTGCATTCTGAGATGTCTCCTACGGGCGTTGATGTGCCGTGTACATTGATATAGTCAATGTCTTCAGGTGTCATGCCTGCGTCTTCCAAAGCATTGGTCATGACTAGTTTTGCGCCCAATCCTTCGGGGTGCGAAGCGGTCAAGTGGTGTGCATCGGCCGACATGCCGGCTCCGGCAACTTCTGCATAGATGTGTGCTCCGCGTTTGATGGCGTGTTCTAATTCTTCAAGAACCAGACATCCGGCTCCTTCTCCCATGACGAATCCGTCTCGACTTGCGCTGAACGGGCGGCTTGCCTTTTCCGGTTCATCGTTGCGGGTAGAGAGTGCATGCATGGCGTTGAATCCTCCTACTCCTGCCGGATAGAGTGCTGCTTCTGCTCCACCGGCCAAGATGATGTCGGCTTTTCCCAGACGAATCAGGTTGAACGCATCGGCTATTGCATTAGATGAGGATGCACATGCTGATGTAGTCGTGTAGTTTGGACCATGAAATCCATACATGATGGAGATTTGTCCTGAAGCGATGTCGGCTATCATTTTAGGAATAAAGAATGGGTTGAACTTCGGACCCATCTTTTCTCCGTTTAATGCGTAATTGGTTACTTCTTCTTCAAAAGTATGAATACCTCCGATACCAACACCGTATACTACACCTACTCGGTTTCGGTTAACGGCTTCAATGTCCAATTTGCTGTCTTCTACAGCTTGCTTTGCGGCAGCTATGGCATATTGAGTATATAAGTCCATTTTGCGGGCTTCTTTGCGATCAATGCCATAATCTGCGGCATTGAATCCTTTCACTTCACAAGCAAATTGTGTTTTGAATTTCGAAGTGTCAAAGCGTGTAAGGGGGCCTGCTCCACTGACTCCGTTCAGTAGATTTTGCCAAAATTCAGGAGTGGAGTTGCCAATGGGGGTTAATGCGCCCAAGCCGGTCACTACTACTCGTTTCAATTCCATATAAATTATATATTATATTAATTAATGTTCTTGATAATAACAAACAGGCGGGCAGACAAGCTTTCTTTTATGTTTTACTTGTCGACTCGCCGGTTTGCATTCTCTGTTTTTTCAGATGGCGTATGAAATCTGTATATTTTTAATTAAAATCACAGATTCTTTCG
>JAFUNW010000107.1 GCA_017472905.1 Bacteroidaceae bacterium | reverse complement strand
CCTTCTGCTCTACCTTCTGCTCTTCCTTCTGCTCGTTCAGTATTGATGTTATCTCGTAAAATAACTACATTATCTAAATGACGATAATAGGCTTTTTTTTCTTCTTTGGAGAGCGAGTCTACATCCAAACGGTTGCGAGCTTCGCCTAAACCGGGAGCATCTGCGTCTTCGGGTATTTCTCCGGTATTAAGAAAATATATCCATTGCTCTAAAGGCACTCTAGACCATTTATTGAAGTCATTTACACGAAGGATGTAATATTCGGGATAGAGTTGACTAACGGTATCTACTTGAAATTTCTCTTGTTGAAATGGAGAAAGCTGAAGAATATCGTGATTGTGTATACCACGAAATTCAGTAATACCATGATATACGGTATCCTTTCCAGCTCCAAGAGCGAAATAAACAATGTTGATGCTATATATTTTACGTATGTTTTCGTAACCTTGACCTCGTTGAATATACTCCGTAACCAACTTAGATACGCCGAACAGCATTCGCTGAAAATAAGCAAATTCGTTGTTGTTCTGTATCTCAAACAATAATAATTGGCCTTTGCTATCTTCTGCAAGTATATCTACACGATTATATTTGTCGTACTCTTCTTCTTGATTGCTTTCGCTTTCCAGCAAACGTCGAATCGTGATTTTCTCCTCCAGAAGGGTTGTCAACAGACCTTCCAATACACCAAAATTTGCTTTGTCGCGTAAAAGACGCTTCATCGCCCAATCAAATCGGATATAGCTTGCCATAATCGTTACGTTTCAGATATACACATATTTAATATATAGGCCACAAAGATAAACGAATCTTTTCGAACCACCAACAGATTATATTTTTTTCTATCCTTTACTAGCTCTTAAGTAACTTATGCGTAATAATTAACTTACAAAAAATCAAAAAGCTTGAATCTCCTTTCCCCGTACTTCTTCCAAGAAATCAAGCCGAATACAAAACAAAAGTTCTCGTGTATATTCTTCAAGTAACCCCTTATAATATGTTACATCCTTATGATTGGTTTTCGTAATCCGCTCCCACAAGGTTCTGTGTTTTGCATTTCGATAAGCTTCGGCCAATCCTTCTTGGTCATCTTCCGTCATCATATTCCGAAAATGCTTCTTATCAAGTAAATCGTCTATTGTTCGTTTATCGCAAGGAGAGATTTCTTTCCATAATTCCGTTAAGAATTCACGATACTCATTCTCTACTCGTAATGGTAATTCCATATCGTAATCCCCAATCGTTTCCGGACAATCCAACGCTGCCTCTTTGATAAGATTTCCAAAATATTTCTTTAACAAAGCCTCTGCCTTTTCCAAGCAGAGACTTTCAATGTTTTCTTTGTTCATATAATCTCAATTACTACAACGGTTTTCCACATCCACAACAGAAGTTTGCAGTTTCTGTATTTTTTGTGCCACATTCTGTACAAAATTTACTTCCGACAGAGGTTGTCGTACTTGTTTCACCATGATGATTCATCATAATGACATCTTGAGCAATTTCCAATGCTTTATCATCAAGCTTCGACTGTTCAACCATTCCCCAAATTTGAGTAATAAGTACCGGCCAAAAGAAAAGCATGGATATGACAGTCGGTATAGCTTGTTGCCCCCAAATACCGACACCTGCCTCGAAGTGAATATTGCAGCCTTGAGGAATCAAAGTAACTTTCAATGCAGTCTTCATACCTAGCACAGCTTTGAAAAATCCACCTTTGGTAATGGAAATATCATACCCTCCACTACTCAATGCATCCATAGCCACTTCAAAACCTTCGTTTTGAAACTGTTCTTGAATATGATTTGCCATAGTCGGTATCAATGAAGAAGAACCGTATAATATCTTTTTCTTACTAAATGTTCCCATAGTTTTTACAGTGTTATCAGGTTTTGAATTGAATGAAAGTTGTATACTGTATATAATACACTAGATTCCACAAGCAATTTTTTAATTTCAATTAGTTGCTCCTCTGTGTATTTTGCTTCTATCTCATGAAGCAAAGCTATCACCCTGTCTGATTGAGCTTTAATTTCTTCTTCAGTAATAACTCCATCTTCCATAATACATTTAGAAGAAGGGTTACTTGACACCATTTCGTCAATGTCTAAAATGCCTTTTTCGTTGAAAAACATAACAATATATTTTTATCATGAATATTATAATTTTGCTCCACAATGTTTGCAATACCCCCAATCCAGGCATACCGATCTCTTACATTTATGACATCTCTTACCTGAAGATTCTGCTTTTAAGTTCTGCTTCAAATTCTTATATTGTAAACTTTGTCCCCATTTAAGAATTTCACGAACTCGTACGGCACTAAACGGATGATCTTGTCCAATAATTACTGCTAATTGAAGAGTTTTATTCCAAAGACCATCATTTCTTATTTCGTCATATTGGTCTGCTTGCTTGGCCCATTCTTGCATATTAAGTTTATTGGTGATTGATTTAGGTCCACCTGCCAAACGTCCCATCGTGCGTGCTACGACCTCCGGTGAAGTAACAATACTACCACAACGGTCGCATGACAATTCTGCTTTTCGGCTCCAATACAATAGTGCATACTCAACAGGCTTGGCTATTGCTCCCAATATACCTAAAGCATCCAATCCCATTTTCAGGTATTGAGCTACCATATTATATACTACGTGTCGGCACAAAATATGTCCACACTCATGAGCTATTACAGCATCAAGTTCTTCATCATCCATCATTTCAACAAGTCCGGATGTAACGACAATGAAAACTCTCGTATCACCAGATGTATAAGCATTCGGAAATGGATTCATCTCCAAATAGAATTCCGGTTCTTTGATACCCAAACGTTCACAAATAGGCGGAAGATGCCTATACAACTCAGGTAGTTGGTTTTCTGACAGTCGTATGGTTGATGCCATATTTATGCCATACTTTAATTTCTCATATCCCAATTCTAGTACTTTCTTTGCAAGTGCAGGAAATCCGGGAATACTTTCTAACTGCCGAAGTGCAGCTGCATCCTCTGGATGAATAAATTCGGAAGGTTTTATCATGATTACTTTATTCTCAATCCCAAACAATATCTAATTTATGTCCACATTCATTACAATAAACATACCCTCTAAAAATTGGAGTTTTTTTACCCGCACAAACACAATGCGGACAAAAACGTTCTTCTTTTGCAGTACGAATGTGCGACAGTAGCGTTTGATATAATTCCGTTTCTTCACGTTTAATCAAATCATATCCGAGCTTCTTCAAAAGTTTTATGGTTCGCATTGCCATTTTTCGATCAAACTCTTTTTCTTCTTCAGGAAGCTGAGAATATGGCAGCATACAAGGGGTTTCTTTTTATCTTCATCACGTTTGGGGCCATAGATCCATCCTTGTGCTTGACGGTCGGTTGCCCATATCTCATGAGCATTCTCAGCAATAGCTTCACGCAATTCAGTTAAATCTTCGGTTAATACTACATCTGAGAGATCAATCGGTCTTGGAATATAAGTTTTCATTTCTTTAAAATTTATTGTTAATAAATAGTTTTTCGAATCTTTCCATGCATCCACAAATTGCTCTATAGGATATACATCCTCCGCATTGGGTTTATTGGGATCGTATAAAGTTATGATACGTTCCTCTAGATTGCAGGCCAACACAACGACTACATGATCAGGTATTTGACCAACAAACAAATCTTCTTTAAGCTCACACCATTGATTTTTTATCAATTCTCCGCCATCAATTGCAGCAATAACGTCATCGCCTTGATTCAATGCTTCAACAACATCTGATATTGTACATTTATACCTACGTTCTACTATCAAGCCTGCTTTTTCAAGATTACGTCCTATGTTGTGAAGAGCTGTTCCGTTCTCTTTCTGCCATCCTTCTTGAATTGCATTTTCCAATAATAGATGCTCATCAAAATCCAAATGACGTTTACGCAAAACATACTTCTCACATTCCAAACTACAAAGATTATTTTCTTCACATGTTGCAGCCAAAGCTGTCATGGGAAGAAGTTCTAGTTTTTGCGATATCAAATGAAAATGAGAGTCTACCGATTGAGAAATATGAAATAATTCTCTCAATTCAGCATCCTCTGAAAGTGCATTAAATATCATCTGGCACTCTTGCGTAGTAGCATTTCCATCTAAGAATGCAGCCAACACCTCAGCTGAGATGTTATTATTTACTGACTTCTTTCTCATATTTCTCAACTTCTTTAAGTGCAACTTCAGTCAATGCAGTCATCGCACGCTTTTTTATGTTATACAGATTATCCACATTAACACCAAGTTCTCTCGCTACATTTTTAGGTTCAGCCTCTTGCAAAACCAATCTCTTGATAACATAAACATAACGTTTATTCGACATAAGGGATAACAAATGATCTACATCCATCTTTGCTGATACTTTTCGTTCGTTATCATCCGATATTTCTGATTTATAACTGTCAGTAAGAGAATCTTTAGATTCATTATCTATCATACTATCACGTTTGGCAATAAAATAGCGAATAGCTGTAACTTTCATCCATTGATAAATAGTACTTCGACCTTGAAACTGTCTCAAACGATACGCATCGTTTTCCATAAGATGCAAATAAAATTCATTCACAAATTCATCATAATCCACTTCGTAAGAAAATACATAATGGATAATACTCGTAAAAAGCGGACGACACTCTTTGAAAAAAAAGTGTTGTGTTACCAGTTCATCACGAGCTATTAGTGATTCGATTATTTGTTGTTCTGTCATTATTCTTATTTAATGATTCCATGCCCATCCACCAATATTAATATTGAAGGAATGGCGCTATTTAGGAATTTATCATAATCTTTCGCTTGATAATCAACATCATCCAGATGATCATAAGAACAGATATTGGGGTGAATTCTTTCAGGGCCATT
>JAFUNW010000106.1 GCA_017472905.1 Bacteroidaceae bacterium | reverse complement strand
TCTGCTTGTTTATCCGATAGAACATGGTGCAATCGGTGTTTTCATCGTCAATTTTGGAGTGTCCTTCTACGACCAGGTAATTCTTTCCTCCAATGGTGATAATTGTCATATATTGGCAATCGTATTCGTCTGCTTCAAATTCATCTCCAAAATCGATGTCATAGATTACGGTACCGTCAGACGAAAGAATCTGGACACCCCGACATGCGGGATATGCATAGTCTGAAATCAGCGTTGAATGTGTCAGTGTCAGGACGTTTCCTCCATATTCAGGAGAAATACTGCTCCAATCACTAATGTCTGTCAATGTCATCTTAGGAACAATATATTCGAACTTCTCATCATCATTAAAGAGGGTTTGAGACAAGCTGAATTCATAATTGTCATTGCTGCTTCCTCCATCGAAGTTGATGTAATTCAAATAGATTACAGGTGTCTCACACGAACGCTCTTCCGTCCGTTCGCCGACAACTTGCCACTCGGTGTATGTGGCTTCATAATTGACACGAACCTGATACAACACATTGTCTTTGCATAAGGTATAGCTGATTGGATATTTTGTCCCGAAATAATCGAACCCAAAGAAGTATTCAGACATACTCATTCGGGTAATATAATAAGGATTGGTTGCACAAACAATCGTATCCCCGTTTTCTATGCGAACCTCAACTTCCCCTTTCCATCTTTCTTCTTCCAGAAATTGTTCAAACGTGTAATATTCATCCAAATCGCGATAATGTTCCCTGTATAACTCCGTTTTGGTAATCTCTTTGACTTCACGAGTTTTGTCCTGATACTTCAGGCTATAGTTGAATGTTCCGTCTTTTACATTGATGGTATTTATTCTCTCAATATCATCGTTGTACAAGGCTATGGAATGTCCCTCATCATTTTCTTTTTCAAAATGAAGAATCGGTTTATCTGCCGCAGAGAATTGGCGAGGTATTGCCATTAAAGACGTGTAGTTCTCAACAATTGTATTTTGGCCTGTTGCCGGCAATGCCATCATTGTGGCAAGGAATAATAATTGTTTCGTTCTCATCTTATGCGAATGTTTTTAATGATTATCGGTGGCAAATATAGGGGAAATAAATGAAAAACAAGGTGATTTCTTGGAAAAATGAAAAGAATATTGTTTCTTTGCATATAAAATAAATAGAGGAAGGCATTATGAAAACAAAGAATGAAATTCTGCATTTGTTGAGCCAATACAAACCGATGGCAATGAGCAAATACGGTTTGACTCGTATAGGTATTTTTGGTTCTGTAGCGCGAAACGAGCAAACGGAAGCAAGCGATGTTGACATATGCTATGAAGGAAAAGTTCCCTCTTTACTGACTTTGGATGCCATTCAAACAGAATTGGAAAAACTTTTCGGATGTCCTGTAGATATAGTGCGAGTGCGTGAAGGTATGAACAGACTTCTCCGTCAAAGAATTCAAAAGGAGGGTATTTATGTTTGAGACTTTAAAAAAGTTCATTATTGAAGAGGTTCACGTTAACCCTGAAGATATCACAATGGATGCTGAACTTTCCGGTGACCTTGGAATCAACTCGCTTGAGCTTGCCGATCTCGTTATTGCATGCGAGGAAAGATTCGATATTGAGATTCCGGACGAAGATCTGCACAACTTTACCACTGTTGGCGATGTAGTTCGTTTTTTGGAAGAGAACGCAAATTAAATAATATATCCTCGGGGGTGTCGCAGATTGAACGACACCCCCGTCACATATATTATATTTTTACGTATATAAAATCACCG
>JAFUNW010000105.1 GCA_017472905.1 Bacteroidaceae bacterium | reverse complement strand
GCAATACTATTCTCTTGTCATCCTGAGCGGAGTCGAAGGATCTTTCTTTAATGAGGAGATAGATGGAGATAAAGGGAGAAAGAGCCCAAATGATAGGCTATACTATTGGCTCTAACTCCTAGTGAGCGAAGCGAACGCTAACTCCTAGCGCAGCGCTAACTCCTCTAACTCCTTCTTAATAAAGTCTCCGTTCAGCATGACAAAGCGGAAAAGAAAGACGAAGCTCCAACAGAGATGGAATAAATTATAAATTACTAACATAAAAAGAAAATTATGGGATTATTAACAGGAAAGACAGCGATTGTAACCGGTGCAGCTCGTGGAATTGGTAAAGCCATTGCTTTGAAATTTGCGGCAGAGGGTGCAAACATCGCATTTACAGATTTGGTAATTGATGAGAACGGACAAAATACCGAAAAAGAGATAGCAGCTTTGGGGGTAAAGGTGAAGGCTTATGCTTCGAATGCGGCTAGTTTTGAAGATACTGAAAAGGTGGTAAACCAGATCAAGGAAGATTTCGGTACGATTGACGTATTGGTGAACAATGCGGGTATTACGAAAGACGGCTTGATGATGCGTATGAGCGAAGCGCAATGGGATGCTGTGATCGCAGTGAACTTGAAGTCAGCTTTCAACTTCATCCATGCTTGTACTCCGATTATGATGCGTCAGAAGTCAGGCAGCATTATCAATATGGCTTCTGTTGTGGGTGTTCATGGTAACGCCGGACAGTGTAACTACTCTGCTTCCAAGGCCGGTATGATCGGTTTGGCTAAGTCTATTGCTCAGGAGCTGGGTTCTCGTGGTGTGCGTGCCAATGCCATTGCTCCGGGATTCATCATTACGGACATGACGGCTAAGTTGAGCGATGAGGTAAAAGCAGAATGGGCAAAGAAGATTCCTTTGCGCCGGGGCGGTACACCTCAGGATGTGGCTGACGTTGCTACTTTCTTGGCTTCGGATATGTCGGCTTACGTTTCCGGTCAGGTGATTCAGGTTGATGGCGGAATGAATATGTAGTTTTTTTTACTAGGAGTTAGAGGAGTTAGCGATAACTCCTCTAACTTCTTCTTAATAAAATCTCCGCCAGCATGACAAAGCGGAAAAGAAAAAAGAAAGGAATGAGACGATGAAATGCCCGTTGTTTACGAAGATAATCATATCATACTCGTCAATAATGCGGCATCGGAAATTGTGCAAGGCGACAAGACGGGTGATGTGCCTCTTTCGGAAAAGGTGAAAGCTTACTTGAAGGAGAAGTATCAGAAGCCCGGTAATGTGTTTGTCGGGGTAGTTCATCGGTTGGACCGTCCGGTGAGTGGGCTTGTTGTGTTTGCAAAGACGAGCAAGGCCTTGACTCGTTTGAACGAGATGTTTCGTAGCAACGAGGTTCAGAAGGTTTATTGGGCAGTCGTGAAGAATGCACCTCAGGAGCCGGAGGGAGAATTGGTGCATTGGCTGGTTCGAAACGAAAAGCAAAACAAGTCGTATGCTTATGAACGGGAACGAAAAGATGCGAAGCGGGCTGTATTGCGGTATCGGATGATAGCTCATTCCGATAATTATCATTTGTTGGAGGTAAATCTCCTTACCGGCCGACATCATCAGATACGTTGTCAGTTAGCCAAGATGGGGTGTCCCATCAAAGGTGACTTGAAATATGGCTTTCCGCGTTCCAATCCCGATGGTAGCATCTCGCTTCATGCTCGTAGGGTCAGTTTCATTCATCCCGTATCACGGCTTCCTATAGAGTTGGAGGCTCCGCTTCCGGAAGATAAGCTTTGGAATGGGTTTCGCTTCGCTCACTAGAAGATATTGTTCGCTTCGCTCACTAGGAGTTAAAGGAGTTATCGCTTTGCTAGGAGTTAAAGGAGTTAGAGCCGATAGTGTTGCAATACTATTCTCCTGTCATCCTGAGCGTAGTCGAAGGAGCTTTTTACTCAAAGGAGTTAGAGGAGTTATCGTTCGTTTCGCTCACTAGGAGTTAAAGGAGTTAGAGCCAATAGTGTTGCTATACTATTCTCTTGTCATCCTGAGCGGAGTCGAAGGATCTTTCTTTAATGAGGAGATAGATGGAGATAAAAGGAGATATTGCTTCGCTCTTTGGGGAGATAAAGGCCAAATGATAGGCTATACTATTGGCTCTAACTCCTAGTGAGCGAAGTGAACGCTAACTCCTAGCGCAGCGCTAACTCCTCTAACTCTTTCATAATAAAATCTCCGCTCAGCATGACAAGAGACGGAAAAGAGAAAAGAAGAATGCGGAAAGGGAGGAATTGTGAAAAAGAACTTATGAATAATGAATGTTAAAATAGAAAAAGCGATGAAGAAAAGTTTAGTATGCCTATTTGCGTTTGTGTGCTGTTTATTGGGGATGAATGGTTGGGCACAAACCGATCCGAGCAAGGCACCGGAATTTAATCATGTGAATAGCTTGTCGGCCGACTCTTGCGATTTTGTAGTGGCTCAGGACGGAAGTGGAGATTTCAAGACTGTGCAAGAGGCTATCAATGCGGTACCGGATTTTCGCAAGCAGATAACCCGAATCTACATCCGAAAGGGAGTGTACAAAGAGAAGTTGGTAGTGGCTCCCTGCAAGCAATACATTGCCTTGTATGGTGAAGAGGGTACAGTACTTTCGTATGACGATTATGCGAGCAAGAAGAATACGTTTGGTGAGAACAAGGGTACTTCCGGCTCGTCTTCCATTTATATTTATGCGTCCGACTTTTATGCGGAGAACATCACTTTTGAGAATACTTCCGGTCCGGTAGGGCAGGCGGTGGCTTGTTTCGTAGCTGGCGACCGTGTGCATTTCAAGAATTGTCGTTTCCTAGGTTTTCAGGATACGCTCTATACGTGGGGAAGAAACAGCCGTCAATATTATGAAGAGTGTTACGTAGAGGGTACGGTAGACTTTATCTTCGGAGCATCGACAGCTGTGTTTGACCGTTGTCACATCCACAGTAAGACAGGTGGTTACGTAACGGCTCCCTCTACACCGCAAGGAGCAAAGTATGGTTATGTCTTCTATGATTGTCGTCTTACGGCAGAAAAGGGGCTGGACGGAAAAGTCTTCTTGTCTCGTCCTTGGCGTCCGTATGCCCAAGCGGTGTTTGTACGTTGCCGGTTAGGTAAGCATATCCACCCGGAGGGTTGGAACAATTGGGGACGTGAGTCGAACGAGAAGACCGTCTTCTATGCCGAATATCAGAATGTAGGCGAGGGAAGCAACATCGACAAGCGGGTTTCTTATGGCCATCAGCTTCCTAATTTGCGTGGCTATTCGATGCAAGAGGTCTTGAAAGGTGAAGACGGATGGAATCCGTTGAGCTCGAAGTGAGTTTATTTTTAAAGAAGGAGTTATCGCTTCGCTAGGAGTTAGAGGGAGATAAAAGGAGATAAATGGAGATATCGCTTCGCTCTTTGGGGAGATAGAGGCCGATAGTTTAGCAATACTATTCTCTTTGTCATCCTGAGCGAAGTCGAAGGATCTTTTGGAAAGAAGTTAAAGGAGTTATCGCTTCGCTAGGAGTTAGCGTTCACTTCGTTCACTAGGAGTTAGAGCCAATAGTATAGCCTATCATTTGGCCTCTTTCTCCCTTTATCTCCATCTATCTCCTCATTAAAGAAAGCTCCTTCGACTCCGCTCAGGATGACAAAAGAATAGTATTGCAAGAGTATTGGCTTTAACTCCTTTAACTCCTAGTGAGCGAAGCGAACGATAACTCCTCTAACTTCTTTGAGTAAAAAGATCCTTCGGCTTCGTAAACTCCGCTCAGGATGACAAAAAGAAGAATATTGCAACACTATCGGCTCTAACTCCTTTAACTCCTAGCGTAGCGATAACTCCTCTAACTCCTATAAATAACAATTCCTTTCAACTACGGGCATGCTTTCTGAAGCGCATGTAAAACATGAGTCCGGCACTCGTCAGCCCGAGTGGGAAGCCAAGCCATACGCCTACGCTACCCATATCCAGTACAAATCCGAAGAGATAGCCGGCCGGTAGGGAGATGAGGAAATAGGCAATGAAAGCATAGAGCATCATGGGCTTCACATCGGCAATGCCGCGCAGGGCGTTGGCAAAAGCCACTTGCATGCCGTCTCCGAACTGGTAGAGCAACATGGGGATGATGAGACTGAGAACAATGGTATCGACCTCGCTGCTGTCGGTGAACCACCCGCTCAGTTGGTGGCGCAGCAAGACAATGACGGTGCAGGCTACCAGACCGGAAAGAAGGATGAGGTGGAAGCCGGCATTGGCTGAACGATGTACGTTTGCCCGGTCGCCTTGACCATGAAAGTAGCTGACGCGGATGGTGATGGCTGCACCGATGCCATAATAGACCATGAAGCAGAGTGTTCCGACAGTACACATGATTTGGTGAGCGGCCAAGGCTGCCACTCCCAACCATCCCATCATGATGGCGCTGAGACTGAACGATGCTGTTTCCATTCCCATTTGCAAGGCAATGGGCCAACCCAACCGGTTGAGCTGTCGGAAGTCGTTCCGATTGACCGACTGTCGGAAGAAGTGTTGCTTATACCTATTATAATAAGGTGTACAGAAAAAGAGGATGGCAAAGGCTGCGAACATGACGATGCGTGAAATCAGTGTAGAGAGGCCGGCTCCGAAGAGACCTAACTCGGGGAATCCGCAGAGTCCGAAGATCAGAACCAGATTTCCCACAATATTCAACACGTTTCCGCCCAGCAGAATCCACATGGAAGTGCGGGTATCCGTAATGCCATCGGCAAATTGCTTGAAAGCATTGAACCACAACATGAAGGGCAGGCTGGCCAAGAGTGTCAAGTAGTAGGGACGCATCAGCGGGAGCAACTCTTCGGGTTGTCCCAGGTGCTCCAAATTAAGGTATAGCATTCCCATACACAGACATACGAAGAGGGCAATCAGCGTATTGGCCGGCAGGCTGTTTTTCAAAGCCCGACTAACGGCTGCGAAGTCTTGTTTTCCGTAATTGCTGCCCACTACGGGGGTGAGTCCGTAAGAGAATCCGGTGCTGAAGATAATGGCCAGGTTGAACATGTTGTTCACAAATCCGGCAGCTCCCAGTTCGTCTGTGCTGTGTTGGCCCACCATGATGGTGTCGGCAAATCCCAGAATGATGATTCCCAGTTGTCCGATGACTATGGGCAGTCCTACGCGGGCCAGTGTGCTGTAATGTTCGGAGTATGGCTTCATGTCGTTTGCTTTTGTCTGATGTTATTCAGACAATTTTCCGGCTGTTTTGTTTCGCTCCGATAGAAGAGAATCGAGCAGTTTTCCGGCACAAAGATTTCGGAGGCCACTTTGTGAATCTGTTCTTCCGATACGGCACGATAGTTGGCCACTTCCTCATTTATATCTTCGGCTTTTCCTATCAGCTCGAAGTAGGCCATGTTGATGGCCTTGTTCAAGAAGTTGATGTTGTTGAACAGCTGTTCCGATTCGTATCTGTTTTTCACTTTTTCCAATTCTTCCGGAACGAAAGCCTCGGTCTTCAGGGCTTCCAACTCTTTCCAGACAGCTTTTTCCGCCTCTTCGAGTGAAATTCCCTCCAAAGGGGTTCCCTTTATTTGCAGCAGTCCGGCATCGATGCTTCCGGTGATGTAGGCATCGATGGAACTGAAAATCTGTTTCTCAACGACCAAATGGCGTATCAGGCGACTGGAACGTCCGTTAGCCAAGAGGTCGGAAAGCATGTCGGTTGCATGATAGTCGGGGTGAACGCGCGGGCAAGTATGAAAATTCATGTAGAGAGTGTCGAGCGGTACTGCTCGGGTTACCTCTTTGCGGCGAATCTCAGTTTGTTTGGGTTCCTGTGGCAGGTTTCGCTTGTTCGTTTCGCGGCGTGGCAGGGGACCAAACCATTTCTCAGCCAAGCGTACTGTTTCGTCAAACGAAATGTTTCCGCTTACGGCGAGGATAGCGTTGTTCGGAGCATAGAAACGGTAGAAGAAGTTTTTGACCTCTTCCATCGTTGCGTTGGCGATGTGTGATATGTCGAGTCCGATGGTAGGCCATCGGTACGGATGTTTTTTGTAGGCCATATCCCGAACCAGGTGGCTGGCATCGCCGTATGGTTGGTTCAGGTGGCGTTGCTTGAACTCTTCGATAACCACTTGGCGCTGTACTTCCAGACTTTGGGGTGAGAATTCGAGGCTGAGCATTCGGTCGGATTCTAGCCAAAAGCCGATTTCCGCATTTTGGCAAGGCAGGGTCAAATGGTAATTGGTGATGTCGTTGCTGGTCCAGGCGTTGTTTTCTCCTCCGGCCTCCTGTACGGGTGTGTCGTAGTCGGGTATGTTTACCGAACCTCCGAACATAAGGTGCTCGAAAAGGTGTGCAAATCCTGTTTGATGTTCTTCCTCATCGCGTGCGCCTACATCGTAGAGAATGTTGAGAGCCACCATTTGGGTCTCCGGGTCTTGGGTGTGTACAATGCGCAAGCCGTTTCCCAGAATATGTCGGTTGATGTGAATCATTCCAATACGGTTACTTTACGGATTACAACATCTTCTTCGGGACGGTCTACCCGGTTGGTCTTCATCTGTTGGATGGCATCTACTGTTTCCATCCCTTCGATGACTTCTCCGAATACGGTATATTGGTTGTCGAGGTGGGGTGTTCCTCCTACGGTGGTATATGCTTCGACCTGTTCGGGAGTGAACTTGAAGGGGGCTTCACCGGCAATTTGGTTTTGTGCTTCGGCAATCAGCTGTTCCTGGAGCTGTTGAAGTCCGTTCATGTCGTTGGCTTTTCGCATTTGGTATATCTCTTTCATGTGTGTGCGTGCCAGACTGTCGAATGCATTCTTCAGTTTCATTTGATTGAGCTGGTTTTCCATGCCGGCGAGTTGTTTCGAGGTGTAGACCTGTCCGGTCACGATGTAGAATTGACATCCCGATGAGGCTCTCTCGGGGTTGACTTCATCGCCCAGACGGGCAGCCGACAGCACTCCTTTCTTGTGGAAATAGCGGGGGTATACGAATTCGGCCGGCAAGGTGTATCCGGCATCGCCCGAACCAAGCATCTTTCCGGCCGGGGCATTCTTTGACTCCGGATCGCCGGCCTGTATCATGAAATTCTTGATGACCCGATGGAAGAGCGTGCCTTCGTAGAATCCTTCTTGGGCCAATTTGATAAAGTTGTCGCGGTGGCGCGGAGTTTCGTTGTATAGTTTCACGATGATGTTACCCTTAGACGTTTCAATAAGCAGGGAAATTTCTTTGTTGTTGTCCATAATAATCTGTTTAAAAGGATTGTCTGTTAAAAAATAAAGCACAAAAGTACGGCTTTTTCTGCCGGTAGGAAAAAATATCCGCTCTTTTGTTGGGCGAAAAGATAAAAAAAGGTTCCGACCGAAGTCGGAACCTTGCTTTGGTAGGGGTTGAAAAGATTATTCTTCCAACAACATCTCCAAAATCTGGCATGCAGCTTTGGTTACGGAAGTTCCCGGTCCGAAGATGGCGGCAACACCGGCTTTGTAGAGGAAGTCATAATCTTGTGCGGGGATTACACCTCCGGCAATGACCATGATGTCTTCGCGTCCCAGTTTCTTCAACTCTTCAATGATTTGTGGAACCAACGTTTTGTGTCCGGCTGCCAATGAGGATACACCTACGATGTGTACATCATTCTCCACAGCTTCGCGAGCAGCTTCCGCCGGGGTTTGGAACAGCGGTCCCATGTCTACATCGAAACCGCAGT
>JAFUNW010000104.1 GCA_017472905.1 Bacteroidaceae bacterium | reverse complement strand
TCATGATATTATGTAATTACCAAGGTTCGTATTGATGGGTGCAAAGTAAATACTTTTTTCTTTACTCTCCTAATATCTGACTAAAATAAAACCGTTTTTTTTCTAGCTTTATGTTTTTTTGCAAATTAGGTAGTTTTCTGAAAAGCAGAAAGAGATGAAACAGGGTGAAATAGAAAAATGTCGTGGTTGAAATTAAAAAAATGAAAGAAAAAGTTTGGCTGTTTGGAAATAAACTCATACCTTTGCACCCGCAAATGAACAATGGCGGGATAGCTCAGCTGGTTAGAGCGCATGATTCATAATCATGAGGTCCCCGGTTCAATCCCGGGTCCCGCTACATTTTGATTGTTAATAATGAAAAAACTGTCGGAGAGATTTGTTTTCTTCGACAGTTTTTTTGTTTTATCGTCTGGAATGTGGCGAAGTATGCTCCTCGACTTTATTATTCCATTAAAAAAGAATAAAAAATTATTTTCTTCCTTTGCAGTACTTTCTATTTCCTCTACCTTTGTAAGTTGATGCTTATATATAATAAGGTGAAGCAATGAAAGTAGTAGAATTGATCAAAAATACAGAGCGGACAGCCTTTTCGTTTGAGGTTCTTCCGCCATTGAAAGGAACCGGAACGGATAAATTATTTCAGACCATAGACCTCTTGCGCGAATTTGACCCTAAATATGTGAATATCACCACGCATCGTAGTGAATATATCTATAAAGATTTGGGAGATGGACTCTTTCGCCGCGAGTTGTTGAGACGGCGTCCCGGTACGGTGGCTGTAGCAGCCGCCATTCAGCATAAATATGGTTTAACCGTAGTGCCCCACATTGTGTGTAGCGGTTCGACCAAAGAAGAAATAGAATATGCGTTGCTTGATTTGCAATTCTTGGGAATTACAGATCTGTTGCTTTTGCGGGGGGATAAGGCCAAGCATGAGTCGACATTCGTAGCAGAACCGAACGGTCATGTACACACGACCGATTTGATAGAGCAAGTAAACAACTATAACCGAGGACTATTTATAAATGGTTCTCCTATTAAGTCATTGGGTAAGCCTTTTTCCTATGGAGTGGCTTGTTACCCGGAAAAGCATGAAGAGGCTCCGAATTTAGAAAGCGATTTGCAATGGTTAAAGCGCAAGGTTGCGATGGGCGCAGAGTATGCTGTGACGCAGTTGTTCTTCGATAATGCAAAGTATTTTCAGTTTGTAGAGATGGCTCGTGCCGAAGGAATCAATATTCCCATTGTACCGGGTATCAAACCTTTTGCCAAACTATCCCAATTGACAGTGGTTCCGAAAACATTCAAAGTCGATTTGCCCCAGGCTTTGGCTTCGGAGGTGGCTAAATGCCGAACGGACGAAGATGCTCGTTGCTTAGGTGTGGAATGGTGTATTCATCAATGTCGAGAGTTGATGGCACATGGAGTTCCCAGCCTGCATTTCTATACGGTTTCGGCTGTAGAGAGTATTTGCGAAGTGGCGAAACAGATTTTCTAGTGGTAAGTACCCTTTCTCCTTTTGCTTGGGGATGAAAGAGTAAAATATAAGTAAGAGAATAAAGAAATATGTTTTTTAAAGACATTATCGGTCAGGAGGAAGTCAAGCAACGTTTGTTGATGGATGTAAAATCCGGACGTGTGCCCCATGCCCGCCTTTTCTGTGGGCCGGAGGGAAGCGGAAAGCTTCCTATGGCAGTAGCATACGCCCGCTATCTTTGTTGTACCAATCGTGGAGAGACGGATGCTTGTGGCCAATGTCCTTCGTGTGTCAAGTTTAACAAATTGATACATCCTGATGTACACTTTGCTTATCCGGTGAAGTCGGGAAATGTGAGCGATGACTATCTACGTGAATGGCGCAACCTCTTTCTTTCATCTCCTTATTTTTCTTTTCCCCATTGGATGGAAGCTATGGGTGTAGAGAATCAACAACCGATTATCAATGTTAAGGAGAGTGATGTCATCTCGCGAAAACTGACACTCAAGTCTAGTGCGGGTGGATACAAGGTGATGATCATATGGTTGCCGGAGAAGATGAATGTACAATGCGCCAACAAGTTGTTAAAGCTCCTGGAAGAACCGCCGACTCAAACAGTATTTCTGCTGATATCGGAAGCTCCGGAACTATTGTTGCAAACAATTTTGAGTCGTACGCAGCGTGTTGATTTTCCCAAACTTTCTTTAGAGGAAATAGCAAAAGCAGGGGTTAAAACAACCGAGGTTTTCTTTAATGCACAATGCGAGCTTAAACCCGCATTTGTTGATATGCTGCTTGAAATTAAAAACCGATATAATTTAAAGGTAACCTCTGTTCATCCGACAATGTCGCTTGCTGAATCCTTTT
>JAFUNW010000103.1 GCA_017472905.1 Bacteroidaceae bacterium | reverse complement strand
TTCATGCGAGCAGCCGTTAACGAACATCGTAAATATAAAGGACTTTCGGCTCTTACAGCTAGTGAATTCCTAAAATTGATGCGCGAGAAACGTGCAATTGTAGAATTGGATAATAAATTGGCCAACCGTAGTGTGAATGAGGGATTTAGTGGGGGAGAGAAAAAGAGAAATGAAATTTTTCAAATGGCAATGTTAGAACCGACTCTTGGTATTTTGGATGAAACGGATTCCGGTCTTGATATTGATGCCTTACGTATTGTAGCGGAAGGAGTAAACAAATTGAAGACTCCACAGACCGGATTCATTGTCATTACTCACTACCAACGTTTGCTTGATTACATTAAGCCTGATGTAATACATGTTTTATATCAAGGACGAATCGTTAAAACAGCCGGACCGGAGTTGGCACTTGAAATTGAGAATCGTGGTTTTGATTGGATCAAAAAAGAAATAAGTGAATGAAACTTATTATAGAATATAAAGGACACGTCTAGTCTATATTTGTCCGTTTACTAAATTAGATAAATGGAATCCTATAAACAGATTGTATCTTTTATAAAGAAATAGACATACAAGAATGAATTCAGAACAACAATATATTGATTTATACAACCAATGCAAGGAAATGATAGACAGGCATTGTGCACCTGCAATAAATGCTTTACGAGAGGAAGCATTCAAACATTTCCAGCAATTAGGATTTCCTGATAGAAAGTCTGAGGAGTATAGATACACCCCTGTCTGTGAATTATTTAAACCGGATTATGGGTTAAATCTAAATCGATTGGATATACCTGTCAATCCATACGATGCATTTAAGTGTGATGTACCCAATATGAGCACATTGCTCTATTTTATGGTAAATGATGCATTTCAGGCTTCCTCTTCATCTACGCTTCATCTTCCGGATGGAGTTATTATCTCTTCTTTGTGTGAAGCAGCTTACAAGTATCCGGAATTAATAGCTCAATACTATGGAAAATTAGCTGATATTTCTCGTCATGGAGTTGTTTCATTAAATACGATGTTTGTACAGGACGGCTTACTGTTGTATATTCCTAAAGGAGTTGTATTGGAAAAACCAATTCAATTAGTAAATCTTTTGCGTTCTGATGTTGACTTTATGGTTAATCGCCGTGTACTTGTAATTTTGGAGGAAGGAGCACAGGCACGTTTGTTGATGTGCGATCATGCGATGGATAAAGTAAACTTTCTCGCAACGCAAGTTGTCGAGGTTTTTGTTGGAGCCGGAGCTACTTTTGATCTCTATGAACTAGAGGAAACTACGACCTCAACTTGCCGGTTTGGTTACCTTTATGTACATCAAGAAGCAAATAGTAATGTATTGCTCAATGGTATTACACTACACAATGGTACAACACGTAATATGACAAACGTTTCGTTGGCCGGACAGGGAGCCTCTGTTAATCTTTGTGGTATGGCCATTGCAGACAAGAATCAACATGTTGATAACCATACTTTTATAGAACATCAGGTGAGCGACTGTACTAGTCATGAACTCTTTAAGTATGTTTTAGATGATAATGCTACAGGAGCTTTTGCCGGGAAAATACTTGTTAAAGAGGGGGCAGCACGCACGGTATCGGAACAAACCAATCGCAATCTTTGTACCACTCCTCAAGCACGTATGTATACGCAACCACAATTGGAGATTTATGCAGATGATGTGAAATGTAGTCATGGAGCAACTGTCGGACAATTAGATGAGAATGCTTTATTTTATATGCGTCAGCGTGGAATCAGTGAAAAAGAAGCACGCTTGCTTCTTATTTTTGCGTTTGCAAGTGAAGTGATTGACAATATTCATCTGGAAGCGTTGCGCGATCGTCTCCATCTGCTTCTGGAAAAACGTTTTCGGGGAGAAATCGGAAAGTGTCAAGGATGTTCTATTTGTAAGTAATCTTTTTTAGCTCTCTCAAATAATTAGATAAATTAAAAAGCCGGTGGTTAATCCATCGGCTTTTTTAAAGAGTTAGATTGTTTATATCTTCAATTAGTTTTCTTCTTGTTGTTCATCAATTACTTTAATCTTCTCTTGAATAAGTTTTAGCTCGCCTCTTAATTTCTCTATTTTTCGATTCATTTCTGCCATGAGACTGTTTCCTTTCTTAGAAGAACTACTTAAAAAACCAATGTTATTTTCATATGTCTTTATTTCGTTCTTCATATTTTCATAGGCTCGAACTAATTTTTCACGTTCTCTTGATAGAGAGCTTCCGGTATTATGAATGGTTGAACGGAAGTTGCTCAAACGTTTCTGTGAAGCAGAAATGTTTAGCTTATCAAAGAGTTTGTCAAGCAAAGTGCGGTACTCATTATAGATTTTATCCTTTTCTTTGAATGGTACGTGCCCGATAGAGTTCCATTCTTGCATTAGGTTGCGAATTTGCTTATCAATGCCATCTTCGTTTGTTTCTGATGCATCAATTTTTGTTAGTTGTGCAATAATCGCATTCTTTTTCTCCAAGTTTTCAGCTTCTACACTACGTTGTGAAGATGTAGCTTTTCCTTTTTGTTCAAAGAAATAATCACATGCTCCAATGAATCGCTTCCAAACATTCTCGGAATATTTGTGTGATACGGGACCAATCGTTTTCCACTCTTTCTGCA
>JAFUNW010000102.1 GCA_017472905.1 Bacteroidaceae bacterium | reverse complement strand
GAAGAAATCATGCGCACACTCGGCTGTACATTCGACCCGAACCAAGTAGGCATGTTCCTCTGGGGAAGAATTCCGGATTGCTACTCCGATGTGGAACAACTCACCGAGAAGGTCCTGCACGAAGCACGCGTATTTATCACTCCCGGATTCATTTTTGGAAGCAACGGAGCAAGATATATCCGCATTTCACTCTGTGCCAAGAAAGAAAAACTGGCCGAAGCTTTGGAACGAATCAAAGAAATGAAAGCAAATAAAGACAATTAAACAACTAAAATTATAAACATAAAGAAAGGAAACGAGATATGGAACTGACATTAGAATCAATCTTATTGCCGGGCATCGATTCACAAAAGCCCATGATTATAGCCGGCCCTTGCAGTGCCGAAACCGAAGAGCAAGTAATGGAAACAGCTACCTCTTTGGCTAGCAAAGGAGTGAAAATTTTCCGAGCCGGAATATGGAAACCACGTACCAAGCCGGGCGGCTTTGAAGGCATCGGCATAGAAGGATTGGAATGGATGCGCCGCGTAAAAAAAGAGACCGGCATGTACGTTTCTACCGAAGTAGCCACTCCGAAACATGTAGAAGCAGCACTCGAAGCAAACATTGATATCTTGTGGGTCGGAGCACGTACATCGGCTAACCCCTTTGCCGTACAAGAATTGGCCGACTCACTCAAAGGAGTGGACATCCCTGTATTGGTGAAAAACCCTGTGAATCCCGACCTTGAACTTTGGATTGGCGCAATGGAACGCCTCAACCAAGCCGGAGTCAAACGCTTGGGAGCCATCCATCGGGGATTCTCGTCATACGACAAGAAGATTTATCGAAACCTACCGCAGTGGCACATCCCCATCGAATTGCGCAGACGCATCCCGGCACTGCCCATCATCTGCGACCCCAGCCATATCGGAGGTAAACGCGAACTCATTGCCCCACTCTGCCAGCAAGCTATGGACCTCGGCTTCAACGGACTCATCATCGAGTCGCACTGCAACCCCGATTGCGCATGGAGCGATGCTTCGCAACAGGTAACACCGGACGTGCTCGACTACATCCTGAATTTACTCGTTATCCGAAAAGAAAAGCAAACCACCGAGAACTTGCATGAACTACGCAGACAAATCGATGAATGCGACAACTCCATCATCGATGTATTGGCCAAACGCATGAGAGTGGCACGCGAAATCGGAACCTACAAGAAAGAACACAATATGCCTATCTTGCAAACCGACCGCTACAACGAGATTCTCGACAAACGCGGAGCACAAGGAGCACTCTGCGGCATGGACGCAGAGTTCATCAAGAAGGTATTCGAAGCCATCCACGAAGAAAGCGTGCGCCAACAAATGGAGATAATCAACAAGTAATCCTAAAATAAAAAAAGAGGCGAAACGAATGCCGAACACCCAAACGAACGGCCTGTTTTCCGCCTCTTTTTCATAAAAACCGGAAGAAAATGAAAATCCTTATCCTAGGAGCCGGAAAAATGGGCTCTTTTTTCACCGATATACTCAGCTTTCAGCACGAAACAGCCGTTTATGATACTGACCCACAACGTTTACGTTTCGTTTACCACACCTATCGCTTCACCTCCTTGGAGGAAATCAAGGAATTTCAACCCGAGCTAGTCATCAACGCTGTCACGGTGAAATATACCATCGAAGCTTTCCGACAAGTATTGCCGGTGCTTCCTAAAGACTGCATCATCAGCGACATCGCTTCGGTCAAGACCGGACTCAAGGAATTCTACGAAGAGAGCGGATTTCGCTACGTATCCACCCACCCCATGTTCGGTCCCACGTTTGCCAACCTCAGCAACCTCAACACCGAGAATGCCATCATCATCTCCGAAGGCGACTACATGGGACGCATCTTCTTCAAAGACCTATACAGCAGCCTGCGACTCAACATTTTCGAGTACACATTCGATGAACATGACGAGACAGTGGCCTATTCACTATCCATTCCGTTCGTTTCTACGTTCGTATTCTCGGCCGTAATGAAGCATCAAGATGCACCGGGAACCACGTTCAAGCGTCACATGGACATTGCTCACGGATTGTTGAACGAGGATGACTACCTTCTCCAGGAGATTCTCTTCAATCCCCGCACACCGGGACAAGTTGAAAACATACGAAAGGAACTGAAAGAACTGCTCGACATCATTTCCAATCGCGATGCGGAAAAAATGAAAAACTACTTGACCAAAATCAGAGAGAAAATCAAATAAACCAATTTACCTGAAATTTATAAGCAAATGAAAAAACTACTTTTCCTTAGTGCACTGCTAGGGTTTAGCCTAGCAATCCAAGCAGCCAATCCAAACGACAATGCCGACACCATCGTTGTGGCACAAGACGGAACCGGAAAATTCCGCACCATCGGCCAGGCTATTGAAGTTTGTCGAGCTTTCATGGACTACCACAAGGTTATTTACGTAAAGAACGGCACGTATAGCGAAAAAATCATCATTCCTTCATGGCTTACAAACGTTGAAATTTGCGGAGAAGACGCCGAAAAAACCATTCTGACCAACAACGACCACGCAAACAAAGTCGTTCCGGGAACAAACTGGACCATTGGAACTTTCCGCACCTATACCCTGAAGATTGAAGCGAACGACATCGTCATCAAAAACATGACCATCGAGAACAATGCTCCGCAGCTAGGGCAAGCCGTAGCCCTGCACACCGAAGGAGACCGGCTTGTTTTCATCAATTGCCGTTTCCTGGGTAATCAGGACACCGTCTATACCGGACGCGAAAACACGCGCCTACTCTTCACCGGATGCTACATCGAAGGAACAACCGACTTTATTTTCGGTCCCTCGACCGCATGGTTCGAAAATTGCCACATACACAGCAAACGAAACAGCTACATCACGGCTGCCTCCACTCCGAAAGGGGTAAAATACGGCTACATCTTCAACAATTGCCGCCTCACTGCCGCTCCTGAAATTACGAAGGTATACCTTGGCCGTCCTTGGAGACCCTATGCCTACACACTTTTCATGAACTGCGAACTCGGCGCACACATTCAACCGCTTGGATGGAGAGCCTGGACCAACAAAGACAATTTTTCAACCACCACCTACCTCGAATATAACAACCGGGGCGAAGGAGCGGCCACCGACAAACGCATCGAATGGAGTCGGCAACTAACCAAGAAAGAGGCCGAAAAAATCACAATGGAAGAGGTGTTCGGATTTCAAAGCACATGGAATCCCCCCATCGGCCAGGCAAAG
>JAFUNW010000011.1 GCA_017472905.1 Bacteroidaceae bacterium | reverse complement strand
GATTTCTCTTTGGCAAATTTGCCTCAAGGAATCTATGTATTCAAAGTGAATTCGCAAAGCTTTAAAATTATCAAATAGGTATCTCAAGATACTTTTTCTCTAATAAAATCCGTCTGCACCAATGGTTCGGACGGATTTTTTATTCTTATTCTTTCAGCATCAAATAAAAAATCGTAAATTCGCGCTTTAGAAATAATTAGAGCATAGAATAATGAGTAGAAAAATCTTTTTTTGCATCACCTTGGCGGTGATAAGTTGGTTGTCCGGACATGCTTGTACGAATTTGATAGTCGGTAAAGGAGCCTCAGCAGACGGCTCGGTTATCGTTTCTTATAGTGCAGATTCGTATGGAATGTTTGGTCATTTGTGTCATTATCCGGCCGCATTGCATCAACCCGGTGAGGAACGTCCTATTCATGATTGGGATACGGGTAAATACTTGGGAAAGATTGCAGAAGTTCGTACAACCTATAATGTAATAGGAAATATGAACGAACACCAGGTGACGATTGGTGAAACAACATTTGGTGGACGTGAAGAGTTGGTCGATACGACCGGAATCATGGATTATGGAAGTTTGATATATGTCGCATTGCAGCGTTCTCGTACAGCGAAAGAGGCCATTGAAGTGATGACCAATCTTGTGAAAGAGTATGGCTACTGCAGTGGAGGAGAGAGCTTTACGATTGCCGACCCTACGGAAGTGTGGATTATGGAGATGATAGGTAAAGGTCCCGGTGTACGTGGAGCTGTGTGGGTTGCAGTTCGGGTTCCGGACGATTGCATTGCCGCTCATGCAAATCAGGCACGTATTCGTCAGTTCGATTTGAACGACAAAGAAAATTGCCTTTATTCTCCCGATGTAATATCCTTTGCTCGTGAACAGAAGTATTTCTTTGGGAAAAATACCGAGTTCAGCTTTGCTGATGCCTATTGTCCGTTAGACTTTGGAGGTCGCCGTTATTGCGATGCCCGGGTATGGAGTTACTATAATATGTTTGCTTCCGGTATGGATGCTTATCTACCTTATATAAATGGCGAATCGGACGAGGCGATGCCATTGTTTGTGAAACCGAACCGTAAACTCTCGGTACGAGATATTCAATTAGCCATGCGTGACCATTACGAAGGAACTCCGTTGGATATTACGGCCGATTTGGGGGCCGGTCCTTATTCAATGCCTTATCGTCCCTCTCCTTTAAGTTTCAAAGTTGATGGAAAGGAATATTTCAATGAACGTCCTATTTCTACGCAACAGAGTGCATTCGTTTTTGTTGCGCAAATGCGTAGTGACAAGTATAATCCGATGGGAGGAGTTCTTTGGTTTGGTACGGACGATGCAAACATGGCTGTCTTTACCCCCGTCTATTGTTGTACTTCTACGGTTCCTCCTTGCTATTCCGACAAAACAGCCGATGCGGTAACTTTCTCTTGGAACTCTTCGTTTTGGGTTTTCAATTGGGTGTCCAATATGGTTTATCCACGTTACAATCAGTTGATTGAAGATCTACGCAAATGTCAGAACGAAATTGAATTGGGTTTTCTTGCAGTGCAAGATTCAATTGAGCGACACGCGTTGGCCTTGTATGAAGAAGATCCGGTCAAAGCCATTTCGTTCTTGAACGATTATTCGGTCATGTCAGCTCAGAATACATTGGATGCTTGGAAGAAATTGGGCGAATTCTTAATCGTCCGTCACAACGATATGGTTGTGAAAAAGGTACATCCGGATGGCTCGTTTGTGAAGACTTCTACCGGATTGTGTGCTCCCGTTGAACGTCCCGGATATCCCGAAAGTTATAATCGAAGGGTTGTGCAGGAAACAGGAAAACGGTATGAAATGAAATAGTTAAACTCTATTAATTAGGCTACAAGCAGGATTTTAATCCATATATTTGTTGTTACATAAGATAATTCAAACAAAAGATTATAGTGATTATGGAAAATAAACAGTTGATTAAG
>JAFUNW010000101.1 GCA_017472905.1 Bacteroidaceae bacterium | reverse complement strand
TTCGCCATCAACAACGGTATTGAATTTCATCAATTGACTCCTCTACTTGACTTGGTAGCTGTTAGCGTTGCATCCGACATAGTCCCGATTATGGGAGAAAATCGCATTTTGACCTATCATGGATTGAAGCAACTGAACTCCAATCCGAGCGTAGGTTTAAGAGCCATTATTGATGTTTGCGGATTGAGTGACAAGGAAATTACCGTAGGTGACATTGTATTTAAAATCGGCCCTAGAATCAATGCATCCGGACGAATTCAAAATGGTAAGGAAGCTGTCGAACTATTAGTGGAAAAAGATTTTTCATCGGCATTGGAAAAGGCGAACCAAATCAATCAATACAACGAAACCCGTAAAGATTTGGACAAAGCCATGACTGAAGAAGCCAATAAAATCGTAGAGCAACTGGAAGATTTGTCCGAACGTAGATCCATCGTCATTTTCAACGAAGAATGGCACAAAGGAGTGATTGGAATCGTAGCATCCCGATTGACTGAAATATATTACAGACCGGCAGTCGTTTTAACACGAACCAACGATTTAGCTACTGGCTCGGCTCGTTCTGTTTCTGGTTTTGACGTTTATAAAGCCATCGAACATTGCAGGGATTTATTGGAAAATTTCGGAGGACATACCTATGCAGCCGGTTTATCCATGAAAGCTGAGAATGTTGAAAAATTTACCAAACGATTCGAAGATTATGTAGCCAATCATATCTTGCCTGAACAAACCAGCGCAGTAATCGACATCGATGCGGAAATTGACTTCAAAGATATTACATCCAAGTTCCATTCAGACCTGAAGCGTTTCAATCCATTCGGACCAGACAATCACAAGCCTGTATTCTGCACACATCATGTGTACGATTATGGAACAAGCAAAGTTGTGGGACGTGAACAAGAACATATCAAATTGGAATTGGTAGACAACAAATCGAATAATGTCATGAACGGAATTGCTTTCGGACAGAGTTCGCAAGCACGTTACATCAAGACCAAACGTTCGTTTGACATCTGTTACACAATCGAAGAAAACACACATAAACGCGGAGAGGTACAATTACAGATAGAAGACATCAAACCTAGTGAAGAATAAAACATTCCCTCCCCCAACCAGGGAGGGACAAATTTAGGATGACATACCAAGAGATATTAAAACGATATTGGGGATACGATAATTTCCGAGGTATTCAGGAAGACATTATCGAAAGTATCGGTAAAGGCCAAGACACCTTAGGACTTATGCCTACAGGAGGTGGTAAATCCATTACATTTCAAGTACCGGCATTGGCTATGGAAGGACTATGCCTGGTTATTACCCCACTTATCGCTTTGATGAAAGACCAAGTATCCAATCTTCGTGAACGAGGCATCAAAGCGTTGGCTATCTACTCCGGCATGACCCGTGAAGAGATAGTTATCGCTCTAGAAAACTGTATATTCGGTGATTATAAGTTTCTCTATATATCACCGGAACGTCTTGATACAGAAATCTTCCAAACCAAGCTTAAGCACATGAAAATAAGTATGATAACGGTTGACGAATCTCATTGCATATCCCAATGGGGATACGATTTCCGACCTGCTTATCTAAAAATAGCTGATGTGCGAAAGATGCTTCCCAATATCCCCATATTGGCTTTAACCGCTACAGCTACACCAGAGGTGGTTAAAGACATCCAACTAAAACTGGGTTTTAGAGAAGGATCGCAAACTTTCCGAATGAGTTTTGAACGGAAAAACTTGGCATACATTGTACGATCAACAGAAGACAAGCAAAAAGAACTGATACATATCCTGAACCGTGTACCAGGTTCTGCCATCGTCTATACACGTAACCGAAAACGTACCCGTGAAATTGCCGACTTGATTTTAAGCCATAGTATCTCTGCCACTTTTTATCATGCCGGATTAAATGATGACGTAAAAGATCAACGACAAAAGAGTTGGCAAACTGGAGAAAATCGTGTGATGGTAGCTACCAACGCATTCGGTATGGGTATTGACAAGCCAGACGTACGTCTGGTCATTCATATTGACATGCCTGATTCACCCGAAGCCTATTTTCAAGAGGCAGGTCGAGCCGGACGTGACGGATTGAAAGCATATGCTGTGCTACTTCACGCCAAAAGCGACAAGACTAACCTACACAAACGGATTACAGACACCTTTCCCGACAAGGAATACATCCGCAATATCTATGAAAACATCAATTACTATTATCAAATGGCAATGGGAGATGGAGCCGGATGTACTTATGCTTTCAATATCGATGAATTTTGCCATAACTTCAAGCATTTTCCCATTCAAGTAGACAGTGCACTCAAGATTTTGACACGGGCTGGTTATTTAGAATATACCGATGAACAAGACAATGCTTCCCGATTGATCTTTACACTCCGTCGAGATGAACTATACAAGCTACAGGAATATGATACCGACACAGAAAAACTCATCAATACCATTCTCCGTTCTTATACCGGATTATTTACAGATTATGCATATATCAACGAGGATTCGTTGAGTGTTCGTACCGGACTCACACGACAAGAGATTTATGACATTCTTGTGATGTTGACAAAACGACATATCTTGCACTATATTCCACGTAAAAAAACGCCTTATATTATATACACACGGGAACGCCAGGAAAAAGAACGGATTCACCTCAGTCGAGAAGTATATGAGGACAGGAAAGAACGTTATATAGCTCGTATCAACGCAATGATTGAATAT
>JAFUNW010000010.1 GCA_017472905.1 Bacteroidaceae bacterium | reverse complement strand
CATTCGTTTTAACTTTAACACCTGTTTCAGAAACTGTAAACCAATCAGTATCTCCGGTTACTTTGTCTGTCAAGATTACGAGGTCTGTTGATACAGTTGGCAAAAGCATATCGCCATTATAGAATGTGCTGTACATATTTGCCAAAGGATGTTCCTCTGTATAGAAATAGTGAATTGTAACATTTGCCGTGCAAGTATCTAACAATCCAACAGATTCTTCTACTTTTTCTGCTGCAGCTGTGAAAGTTATATGTTCATAAGTGGTTGTGTCATTCAACAACTTAGTAATAGCTTCAGCATTGTTTTCCAATACAGTATTCAAGCTGATAGGCTCTACATTAAAGTAGTCAGAAGTCTTGGACATTACTACAGATTCTGCTTCAGTACCAGCCTCTGCGTCAGCTGTTTTCACTTCAGAAGTTTTGCTAACAACCAAAGTCGTAGGATAAACATCTGTTCCAGTAAGGGTGTTTTCAGCAGTTACAACCAAGAAATCGCCTTCTGCTTTTACACTCTTGATAGTAAATAGATCGTCTAGAGCAGCACGAGTTGCCTCTTTCAATGCATCTGCACCTTCCAATTCAAGAGTCAAAGCCTCTTCTTCCCACATAGATACAACTTGAGCAGCAACACCGGCAGGTTCCAAACGGAACTTGATACTCATTGTGTCATTAACAGCACCATCTTTATAAGAGAATCTGTAAGTCGGAACATCTACATTGCTATATTGAGGAACAAATACGATGCTTTGAACGCGATTGATAAGAGCATCAACTTTTGCTTGCAGAATTTCTACGGCATCTTTCAGCGTAACCAAAGTTTCGTTTATACCTTCCAATTTAGCAACCTCTGCTTCAATACGTTCTTCAATGTCTGTTTTGAATGTATCGTACTCGCCCTTCATTTCCTCGAATTTCTCAGACAAAGCCTCTTTCTCTTCTTCAAATGCATTTTCGAAATCCGTAATTGTAATGTAGTCTGCAAGTTTATTAGTGAGTTCATCAGCAAGCTCATCACTGGTGATGAAAGCAGACAAGTCTACTCCGGCAATGCCTGTCAATTGTGATAAAAGGTCTTCAGCATCGCCAAGTCTCTCGTCCAGATCTGTAATTTTAACCTCCAGGCCATTGGCTAATTCTTGTGCAAATTCTTTCGCATTTGCTTCTGCCTTACCTATCATTTCTTCCAATGCCGTTTGTTGAGCAGCGATCTCACCTCTCAATCCTCTCAATCCGTCATTGATACCAACCACGTCACCTTGAGTAAGCAACAAACTTGCAGCCAATTCTTCAAGAGCTGATTGATCTGCTTTTGTATCTAACGCATCTTTTATTTCTTGAATAGCGTCAGCATTTGCTTTAACAGATGCTTCTACTGCTTCGATTTCTGCTTTCAGATTATCACCGGCTTGCGTAGCAACAGCTGTAATTTTACCTTGCAAATCAGCCACTGCAGCGTCCAATGCCTCTTTTGTTGCAGCAGCATCAGCCAACTTCTGCAAATTCAGAACATCCTCTTTCAGTTTGCTTACATCTTGCAACAACGTATTAATCGTAGAAGCTTGTGAAGCATCAGAAGTCGTCAAATCTTTCAAAGTTTGTTGCAACGAATTGATCAACGTTGTCAACTGTGTATTGATATTGTCTACATAAGTAAGGTCAGCTTTTGAAGAAGCCAATGTAGAATATGAGTTATTCAAGGTTGTCACTGTAGTCTGCAAAGCTTCGATAGACTTCAACATGCTAGTCTGCTCAACAGTGATTGCGTTGATTTTCTCCAACAGAGTGTTGTAGTTACCTTCAATCTTAGCAGCCAATTCTGCATCTTTTGAAGCCAAATCTTTCACAGTTTCCTGCAATGTCTTAATGTAGTTTAGATTTGTTTCAATCTGAGCCTTCAACTGAGCATCCATTGCAGCCAACTCTTGAGCTTTGGTATTCAGCTCATCTTTGGTAGCGTAATTGGCTTGAATGGTATTTAAAGTAGCATCAATCACATCAATGCGTGCACCAAGAGCGGATGACACTTTGCTAATCTCATTTGACAACTCTGTGTACTTAGCCAAGATTGAAGCATTGGCTGCAGCAATGGCATCCGCATTGGCCTTAGTGTCAGCTTTAACAGCTGTCATTTGAGTTTGAAGATCAGAAACCTTGGCATTCAAATCAGCTTTGGCTGCCTGCAATTCTGCAACAATGCTATTCAAGCTGTTAACTTGGGTTTCCAATACAGCTACGCGTGCGGCAGCATCAGACAAAGACTTGGCAACAGCATCGGCAGAAGCTTGTGCTCCGTTGGCAGCTGCCAAAGCATTAGCGGCAGCAGTAGCAGCTTCGCTCTTAGCTGTAGCCAATTGATTGGCCAAATCCTCCTTAGCCGCAGTCAGCGTTTTGATCTGTGACTCCAATGCCGCTACCTTAGCTGCAAGCTCACTAGCCGCAGTAGATGCATTTTGGTCAATTTGCATCTGTAATTGATCGATGTCATCATCGTAATCTTTACAAGATACAAACGTACTTGTTGAAGCACTAATCATTGCTCCAAACAAGATAGCATTTAAAAACTTTTTGTTCATAACTTAAAATTTAAACTTTAAATTTATTAATTAAAAAAATGATTTTTCTTTTCTATTTTCTTCACACCTGTTTCTTAATTTTTGTTTCCAAATATCAGGTACACATCTGTTCGTTTTTCTTTTTTCTTTGTTATTGGTTTTATTTTAATAGTTATACATTAATTTATTGATTTTTCTCATTATGCGTTGTCAGGTAATGGATTGGCGTTGTTCCTACAAGTTTTTTAAAAGAAGCATAAAACACACTGCGTGAGGAGAATCCGGAAAGATATGGAATCTCTCGAATAGAATGTTTGCATTCTCTCAACAAGCATTTGGCATATTCTATCCGATAACGATTAAGCAGACTTTTTAAATTGCATCCGGCATAATGGTTTACAGCGCCAGACAAATAGGAAGTATTCGTGCCGACTACTGAACTATCGCACCCAACTTATTAAACCACAGGCATATAAGAATAATAATAAGACAAAGAGGTCCAATTACGAGACAAAAAATGAAATAAAAGAGAAGAGGAAAGCAATGTTTTGCTTTCCTCTTTTATTACAAGTTTAAATAAAATAATCAGATTAATCGTCTGAATTTTTGCCCCAATCCCCCAAATCTATTTTAGGAAGGGAATCTACTGCTTTTTGCTTCAATTCATTCACGATATGCACATACTTCTCGGTATGTCGAACGGTCGAATGTCCGGCTAGCAGGGATACTGTTTTGATGTTGGCTCCTCCAATCATAAGATTGGTAATGAACGAATGTCGAGCAACGTGAAATGTCACATGTTTCCGAATCCCGGCTTGAGAGGCCCATTTCAGCAACAGCCTGCGGGCATACGAATAAGAAGGCAAATCAAAGACCAAATCATCAACCTCTCCGCTACGCATCTGCAACAAACTGACGGCTGTTGCATTTATATTCAGATGCAACACCGCCATAGAAGAGCGAGATATAACCTTTTGCTGAACAATGGTCAAGATGTTACGTTCATAATCTATAGACCTGTATTTCAACACTTTGACATCGCACCAGCGAAGACCGGTGCAGCAGGCAAACAAAAAAGCCCGCTTAACTTCTGTTGCCACCAAAGGCGTCTCTGCCAATTGTTGTATTTCAGATGAAGTAAGAATGTCTTTAACCAATTCATCAGAAGTCACCAAACGAACTTTATGCGCCGGATTATTTGCAATGATTCCATCGTCCACACAACGTTCCAGACACATTTTGAATTTCTTAAAATAGCCGACAGGAGTATTTCCATGCAACGACTGAGAGAGATAGGCTAAAAACTCTTCACAGAAACGCCGGTCTATCTCATCCACAAAAAGAGAATCCCGATGAACAAAACGTTTGAGATAAGCAAAAGTGGCTGACACGACCTTAATGTCTCTCCGGGAATAGGTCTGTATGAACCTTTCGTATTGAGCAAAGAAGTCTACTCGTTTTGGAGGTGAAGACGGTAAATTCGGATTGTTGTTTTGTTCGACAGGGAGTGCGATTGGCACAACTTGTTCTTGGGAAAGTTCCCGTTTCAACATAATTTCTTTTGCTCTGTTCCACTTCAATTTATTTTCTTGCCGAATTACCGAAGAGGTGGGTTTTTCCAAATATATTTTTAATGATTCCTTTCTACGCACTCCGTTTGAATGAATGTCTAAATACAAGGAGGCTCGTCCATTTTTTAGCTTCTTTTTTCTTAATGTTATACCCATAACAAAATTTCGAAGTCGGTTACAAATACTACATGAGGTCACAAAGATAATTAATTTCCCCTATCAACAAACTTAAGTCGTAGTTTATTTCAACAAAAAAGACAATAAATTTAAAAAATGGTTTTAAAGAATTATCGCCCTACGTTGACAAAACTATTTATTCAACGTAAGGCGATAAACAAGACGAGCATTTCTTTCTTTGTTTGAAAGCTAAGTATGTTCTTCTACTTCCAAAGTTTCTCTAGCATACGAGCCTCTTTTTTCGTAATCCAGATAACGGCACCATGCTTCTGTTCGGCAAAATTCACCCGAGTCATCTTACCTTCTCCAAAGTTGCCGATAGGAGTATAGCTCTTGAAATCTTTCGTTTCCGTGAAACCGAAATTATGCGGACGGATGTGATAATTGTCGTGCATGACTACCCACGTATCTTCTCCTATGCGTTTCCAGCAGTTCGGTGCTTCGTGTCCAGTACGTACTCCGTCATAATAGTCTTCATCGAGCGTATAAGGTCCCGTGATGGCTGCCGATGTAGCATGTTTGACAGTCGCGCCATGTTCATGAGAGACGTAAAAGAGATGATAAACACCGTTGTGTTTGATGATGTCGCTGTCGATTACGTTATACTTGCCTTCGGGTGCTTCAAAGAGGAGCTTAGGCTCGCTTTCCATCGCAGTGAAATCATCGTTCATATAGACATAATAGATGCGGTTACGTCCGTTTCCCGTTCGGGTCGTGAAATGCAGAAAAAGCTTACCTTTTTCCTCATCGTAACAAGTTTCAGGCGCCCATACGCAACCTACTTCGCTCCACTCTCCGCCCAGTTTTTGGAAATCAAGATTCGTGCGTGTCCAGTTTTTCAGGTCAACCGACTTCATCAGAACGAGGCCGCGATTGTTTCCCCATCCATATTTCTTTCCGTCACGCTCCCATTCGGTTGTACGGAAACCATCGCGCACTCCAAATACATGAAGGTCGGTCATGGCCAAATAGAAAGCTCCGTCCGGTCCTCGGAAAATATGTGGGTCGCGAATGCCATGCTGTTCTGCAATGGTATCTCCCGCTATCAGAGGGAGGTCGTTGTTCAATGACTTGAACTCATATCCATCATAGCTGACCGCCATGTGCAATCCGTGATCGGCATCTTTGTGATAGACCATCAGATAAGCCCCCATCTTCGCCTCTCTTTTCCGGGCTTCTTTCTCTGCCTCCTTTTTTCGGTCGAAATAGTCTTGGGTGTAAGGAACTCCGTCCGTTGTGATGTCGCACTTCAGAATGTTTCCATCTTTGTCATACTTCAACTCCTGTGCACAAACCGAACGTGAATAGCTCGTTCCTTGATGCAACCCTCCGTTGTGCGTAAACAAAATAGTCTTTCCCTTAAACTCTACGATGGCCGGATGGGTCGTATTGCTGTTTCCTGAAATTTCCGAGAAGATACCTTTATATTCAAATGGTCCTTCGGGAGAGTCGCCCACTGCATAGCCCAACTTCTCCGGCCAATTTTGCGCGAAAGTCAGATAATACTTTCCTTTATACTTGTGTACCCAAGGAGCTTCCGTGAAAGAGGAACCTTCCGGCGTAATCTCTTTCACCTCCCCGTCAATCTCAATCATGTTGGGCTTCAATTTGGCTACATAACACTTCCCGTTTCCCCAATAGAGCCAAGCTTCGCCATTTTCATCTTGATAAACAGCGGGGTCGATACAGGCCCATGAATGAGTAGTACCCGGACACTGTTGCGTAGTCAGCAACTGTTTACCCAATGCATCCTTGAAGGGGCCGTAAGGCGAATCGCTCACCGCCACTCCAATACCGCACCAGTTCGTAGAGACATAGAAATAATACTTTCCGTTCTTCTCAGCCACGTGTCCGGCATAAGCCGCATGCGAGTTTTGCCATTTGAATTCATCGACATGCAGGGGAGTGGGATGTTCCGTCCAGTTCATCAGGTCGGTCGTAGAGAAGAGTCCCCATTCGTGCATCTTGTATCCGCTCTGATTGCCGGCGAAGTCAATGCCGGTATAGAGGAAAAGCGTGTCTCCTTTGACCAAAGCCGCAGGGTCGGCCGTATGTTTGTGTGTGATAATGGGATTCTGTGTGGCACGAAAACGATACAATTCTCCGTTTGCCACCGTCTGAGCCGGCAGATGCATTCCCCACAGACCGGCCAATAAGGTTAATACTGTTTTTTTCATGTTTGTTATTCAGTTGTTTGTTTCTGCTGCGAAGATACAACAAAGAAACGAAAAGCGCTACAAAACGGGGAAAGAAAGCTCTTCAAAGGGGATTTTTCAATCTGCGGCTTGCTCTCGAAAATCTGCTGCACGGCGGAGCATTTTTTGCCGTGCAGCAGACGAACTTTTGCTGCACGGCGGACAAACTTCTGTTGGGCAGCAGATTTTAATCCGCAAGGCAACAGATTTCAGCGTGCAAAGAGACGATTGAAATAAACGGCTTTCTGTTGTGCAAATCGCTAGGAATTTTATACCTTTGTCCCCCAAACCCCTATAATATATTGCATGAAAACGTCAGAAAGAAAAAGAGCCATTTTAGTCGGAGCCACTTCCGGAATCGGTCTTGCCGTAGCCCGTATACTCGTAGAAAAAGGCTGGAAGGTTGGAGTTGCCGGCCGAAGAGAAGAATCATTGCAGGCTTTTCAGACTATAGCGCCGGAACAAATAGAGATAGAGCGCATCGATGTGACCCGTCCGGAAGCGAGCGAACGCCTGCAATTACTGATTGAGAAAGTGGGAGGAATGGACCTCTATTTCCACAGTACAGGTATCGGAAGTCAAAACCCACAGCTCGACCCGGAAATAGAACTGGCTACGGTGCAGACGAATGCCGATGGATTCGTAAGAATGACCAACGCTGCGTATGCCTATTTTCGCCAGCATGCCTCACACCAAAAGGGACACATTGCTGTCATCAGTTCCGTTGCCGGAACCAAAGGGATAGGCATTGCCCCTTCATATTCTGCTACCAAGCGATTCCAAAACACTTACCTCGATGCTTTGGCACAATTGGCACGTACCCAACAACTTCCCATCTGCTTCACAGACATACGCCCCGGATTTGTAGCAACTGATTTGCTGAAAAACCGCCACTACCCGATGTTGATGAAAGCTGAGTTTGTAGCCCAAGAGATTGTCAAAGGGTTAGAAAAGAAGAAACGAGTGGTAACCATCGATTGGCGCTATCGTCTGCTGGTTTTCTTCTGGCGAATGATTCCCCGCCCGATTTGGGAAAGAATCAAGCTCGGCTAAAACCAATCTACTCTCTTCCTTTCCTATAAAAAGAGGTCCCTTACCGCTCCGTTTTATCTCAATTGGACGTTTTCGGCTTGATATAAATCAAGAAACATGTTATAAAACATAAAAATACAGCATCTTTTCTTGCAGAGAAAGAAAAAAGCCGTACCTTTGCATCAAGTTTTTCATGGTATTAGATTTAAGGTTAATAAAGGTTGGGTCAAGGCGTTGACCCTTTTTTTATGTCCATACGTCTCGAAGGAGT
>JAFUNW010000100.1 GCA_017472905.1 Bacteroidaceae bacterium | reverse complement strand
GTGTCGTAGCCTTGCTCGCTGGCCATGATGAAGTCGTGCGCATTGGCTATGCGGGCCGCTTCGATGACTTGTTCCATTGTTGCGTCTTTTACGCCGAACGTGATGTTATTATAAAAGGTGTCGTTGAAGAGAATGGCCTCTTGGTTTACATTTCCCATGATGCTTCTTAAATCATACAGGGTCACATCTTTTACATTTGTGCCGTCAATGGTAACTTCTCCTTTCTGTACATCATAGAAGCGGGGCAACAGGTCCACGAGTGTAGATTTTCCGGAACCTGACTGGCCGACCAATGCAATGGTTTTTCCCTTTTCAATCGTGAGGTTGATGTCTTGCAAAACCCATTTGTTGTCGTAGCGGAACGAAACATTTCGGTACTCTATTTTATCGTTCAGCGTCTTCTGCTCTTTGGGCGAGGTCGGCTCGGTAAGTTTGTTCTCCGCCATGAGAATTTTGTCGACTCGCTCCATTGAAGCCAACCCCTTGGGGATGTTGTAGCTTGCTTTGGAAAACTCTTTCAATGGATTGACCAAACTGTAGAGAATGACTAAATAATAGATGAACGAAGGGGCATCGATGGAATTGCTCTCCCCATTGAGTATCAAAGTACCTCCAAACCAAAGTACGATGACGATCAGGATGGTCCCGAGGAATTCCGACATGGGATGTGCCAGTTGCTGGCGCGTATTTACGCGGTTGATGGTGTTGCGGTAGCTGTTGTTGGCTTCAATAAAGCGGTGGTTCATCTTTTTTTCCGCGTTGAAGGCTTTGATGATGCGTAGTCCGCCTAATGTTTCTTCCACTTGGCTCATCAAGTCGCTCATTTGTCCTTGTGCTACGAGCGATTTCCGTTTCAATTGCTTGCAGACAAAGCCCATGAACCATCCCATGACCGGTAATACGGCTAGGGTAAACAGTGTTAGCTCCCAACTAATAAGCAACAGCGTGCTGAAATAAGCAATGATAAGAATGGGGTTTTTAAAAAGCATGTCAAGGGACGACATGATGGAGTTTTCTATTTCTTGTACGTCTCCGCTCATGCGGGCAATGATGTCTCCTTTTCGTTCTTCGCTGAAGAAAGAGAGCGGGAGGCCGGTTATTTTTCGATAAAGCTGGATGCGAATATCCCGAACAACACCGGTGCGTATGGGAATAATGGTTGCAGAAGAGAGAAAATAGGCTCCGGTTTTTAGAAAGGTCATGACAGCCAGAAACAAACCGAGGATAAGCAGGGTTGTGCTGGCACCTTGCGAAGCTATCATCTGCGATACATAGTAATAGAAGTTGTTCAGTGCGATGTCTTTCAATCCCATGTCGGCACAATCCCAAGGGATAAATTCGTACACATGGTTGTCCATTTCGAAGAGAATCTGCAAAATAGGGACGATGAACATGAATGAAAAGATATTGAGGGCTGCTGACAATAGATTGAAAAGAACAGTCAGGAACAAGAACTTCTTATAAGGAGGGATGAAGCGCTTAAGAACGCGGAAGAATTCTTTCATTTAGAGAAAAATTAGATAATGAATTTGATTTTGAGCTGCGAAGATACTGCAAACCGTCCGGAGGACAAAATAAAGCGTGCTGTTTTTCGCTCCGGAGGCTTGCTTTTTTATGCTTTTTCTCTATATGACAGTGGAAAAAGGAGTGGAAACAGGATGTTGCAATATCTTTTTACTCCTTGAAATTTCCTGTTTCCTTTATGCTCCTTACTTGGAGATAACTAATAGTTCATCGTCAACATTCAGCTCCAGTGTTCCGTTTGGAACAATGAACTCGTCTTGTCTTTTGATGAGCATAACGAGCATTCCATTGGGGAGTTTCATGTCTTTCAAACAGTTTCCATGAATCAGCATTTCTTCCGTAAGAATAATGGCTTTCAGTTGTGTGCCTACCTCCTCGGGGATTTCAATGCCGTAGTGGTTATGCTCTTCTTTCAAGGGCTCGTCCAAATGTAGTTTGCGAGCAAGAAACGAAATGCTACTTCCTTGAATAACCAGTGAAAGGATGGTAATGAAGAATACTATGTTGAAAATAATACGTGCGCCTTGAATTTCTGCGACCAACGGATAAGTAGCAAAAATAATCGGTACGGCTCCGCGCAATCCAACCCACGAAACAAACACTCGGGAACGGAATGTTATCTGTTTGAAAGGCAATAAACTGATAAAGACGCTGAGAGGACGGGCAAAAATCATCATAAACACTCCGATGAGAATGGCGGGAATAGCAATGTCAAGCATTTCGTGAGGATTGACGAGCAAGCCCAACGTGAGGAACATGATGATTTGGAAAAGCCAAGTCATTCCATCGAGAAATGTAGATATCTCTCGTTTGTTTACAATGCGAGAATTTCCAACTACCATTCCGGCAATATAAACTGCGAGGTAGCCATTGCCCTTTGCAAAAGTCGTAAGTGTGAATATCAAGAAGATACTGCTTAATAATAGGATGGTATAAAGTGAAGAGTTAGCGAGGCGGATACGGTTGATAAGGCGAACGGTGAGTTGGCCGAGAGTGAAACCTATAAAGCCACCCATAACGAATTGGATGAGTAACATTCCTCCTATTTCCCAACCACTCATGCCGGAGGATTGGATGAGCTGAATGAGGACTATGGTCAGCATATAAGCCATAGGGTCGTTGCTTCCGCTTTCCAATTCAAGCATGGGGCGAAGATTGTGTTTCAGGTTCATGCGTTGCGTACGCAAAATATTGAATACCGATGCAGAATCCGTTGAGGACATGGTGGCAGCTGTCAACATGGAGATGGCAAAAGAGTGTTCGATGTTTCCTTTACTGAAAAAGTTGAGCACAAAGTGAATGAATAGTCCGGTGAAAAGGGTTGTGAGTGCAACTCCTGCAGTAGAGAGCAGGATGCCGGGGCCTAAAACCGGACGGATTTCTTTGAAATTGGTGTCCATTCCACCGGTGAACAGGATGATGCTAAGCGAAATCATACCGATAAATTGAGCTTCATCGGCATCGTGGAATTCAAGCCCGAGACCATCGCTCCCAAAGAACATTCCAACAATCAAAAACAAAAGCAAGGTTGGGACTCCGAAACGGTAGCCTGTTTTGCTGACGAGAATACTGACGAAGAGGAGGATGCCTCCGATTAATAAGATGCTTTCAGGGGTGAATGTCATGTTTGTCGTTTTATAAAAGTAAATAAATTATTTTAAGGATGCGGTTACAAATGTACGAATAATGCTTGTAAAGTTTGCTTCAATGAGGCGAAGTTTCTGTTTTAAATAGTCAAAAAACATGTACTTCGCCTCTTGTTGGTCTTTTTATTGCTTAAATTGCATTGCGAATTGTCCTAAATCGGTGGCTTGCGGCTCTCTATAATAGAAAATGGGGGAAGCCGGATAGAACGAATATGGCTCGAATTCCATTAGTTGTGCTGCTGCAAATCTTCCGTCTACAGAATAGATTATATCCATCCGAATACCACCGTTTATACAATTTGTAAGATTGTTTTTGTTGCGAAAGTCTCCTGTTCTTAACAGAGTGAGCAAAGTTGATTTATATTCATTTTCAAAAAATAAGGCACATTCTCTCATTTCGCTTCCTGTCGGACGATATTTCTTTCTTCTATTTTTATGGAAAAGGCTGTGAATCGCCCATATACTCCCACAACCACCGGCTGTAAACAGAAAAAGACTGAATGTAGGATTACTTTTATGGAAGCAGAAAGCAATGCAGAATAGGGATGAACTCAATAATAAAAGGATTAGGCTTCGAGTTGTCATCATGGAATTTCTTTCAATGTAGATGTCTGGATGGGTTATGGTAAAGAGACATTCTTCGTATGATATGGTTTGATTGTTCATAATTCTTCTTGTCTAAAATAAATTGTTTGAATAAAATAAGGGCGTGTTAGAGTAAACAGCAATGTGTTTGCTCTTATTGGAAGGATGATAAATCGTAGTTTCTCAAAATCATGCCTTTTCAAGAAAAAAAACAATTAACTAAACAAGAATGCGCCTCATAGCAAATATGTAATATAGGCTAGGAGGTTGTAAAGTAGATTGAAATGGGTGATGAGTAAATAGCTGTAAAAGTTTACTGCTCTCGAATGTACGCATTTGGGAGTAGCTCTTAACTATATTTTTGATGGCAAATTGGATTCGCTGTCCGAATAAAATGCGTTGAGATTCGAGTTGAGTACGTAGTTGGGTGGTAGTCGAACCGCAACTTTCGGTTAATGTAATAAATAAAGGTTTTTGTAGGTCGAAACAAAAGTGTCTTTCTTTTTGACTGTTCTGGTCAAGGTCGTTTATGGCTACGATGATTCTTTCTTGGTCATTGTTCTTCATGGATATATTCTCTGTTGATCCCATTTGCCGATAGCAAAGGAAAGAGAGAATACAAATGAGGATAATGTGGCCGGCTTTCATTGGAATAATCGGTGTTAAATATAAAAAAACAATACTTATTCTTATGCTATAACGTTTGTTTGGAAAGAATTGTTCATGAAAAAAAGCATTTTTTTCTCTTTTGCCGTAATTTATTTCGTTATCTCAAAACTTTGTGAACCTATCATAACACCATCTGAGAATATATATATGGAGTATGTACCTGTATTCAAAAATTCCTCAACATTCCAAAAAACAGATACTTCCTGTTCTTCTCCGGTATATTCTATATATTTTCGGATAGAGTAGGTCAATTGACGGTTCTCGTATTCAAATGTGTTGTTTTCGTTTTTGGTTAGGATGTCGTTGTTAGGCTTTACGATACGGATGTAGAGCACTTTTTCTCCTGTAGTGGCTGTGATGTTTTTAGCGATGGTAAACGTAATGGCCAAACTCTTGGCATCTTTTATTTTTCGTGCTTTCTTTCCTCGTTTGTTCTTGGGTTGTAGTTGAATATTGGTGGCATCCAATTGCGCGGCAAGAGTAACTTTTTGGTTCAGGGTCTCTTTCTCTTCAGATAAATTGTCGATTTGACGGGCTGCTTCTCGATATTGAGCTTTTACCTTTTTGTTTTCGTTTACTAGTACTTTATTTAGTTGATTGAGTGAATCTATTTGCAGAACATAGCTTCGTAAAACAGCTCTTACGGTTCTCAATTCTTTTTTCAAACGGGTAATTTCTGCAGCATTGGTTGATTTAACTTGGCGAAGCTCTTCCAATAGACGTTGTGTCTTTAGTTTCTCATTTTCCAATTTGATACGCAAAGAATCATTGTTGATTTGAATCTGTAATTCATCGTATTGTGTGGCAAAATGGGTATATTCATTCTCCATTTCCTCTTTCTCTAATTCAAAAAGAGCTGCCATTTCTTTGTTTTCTTGGTTCTTTTCTATAAAAAGAAAAGAGACAATGCCCAAGCCTAACGTTAATAATGCGATTACAATGATTACGATTGTTTTTTTATTTTTCATTTCTGTAAAATGAGAACTGTTTGTAAAAGTTTGAATATTTTTGCGAGCAAAAGTACAGCTTTTTGTTGAAAGGTGGAAGCAAATTTTTCTTTTTGATGAATCTGTTAACGTGGATTAACTAGTGGCATATTTAAAAAGAGAACTGCCCGCGTCCTGTCGCAGGAGGCGGGCAGCATACACTACAATACAAAATACAAATACAACTAAACGAGATTTATTATGAATGCTTATTTTGATGAATCTTCTATAAAATACCTTGTGCCATCATTGCGTTAGCCACTTTCATAAAGCCTGCAATGTTTGCTCCTTTAACGTAGTTGATGTATCCGTCTGATTCTGTGCCGTAATGGATGCATTGTTCATGGATTCCGTACATGATTTGTTGTAGCTTCTCGTCTACCTCTTCAGCTCTCCAACTGATATGCATGGCGTTTTGACTCATTTCTAATCCGGAAGTAGCTACACCTCCTGCATTTACGGCTTTACCTGGTGCAAACATAATGCGGTTGGCAATAAAAGCATCAATCGCTTCAGGAGTACATCCCATGTTTGATATTTCTCCAACGCAGGTAATGTGATTAGCTATTAACTGACGGGCATCTTCTTCATTCAATTCGTTTTGGGTTGCACAAGGAAGTGCAATGTCAACTTTTACTTCCCAAGGACGCTTACCCGGATAGAACGTTGATTCGGGGTATTTTTCGGCGTAAGGGGCTACGATATCGTTGCCGGATGCACGCAATTCAAGTAAATAGTCTATTTTTTCACCACAAATACCTTGAGGGTCATAAATGTATCCGTCCGGGCCCGAAATCGTTACGACTTTGGCTCCCAATTGGGTTGCTTTAGTTACGGCTCCCCATGCAACGTTGCCAAATCCTGAAACGGCTACGGTTTTTCCTTGTATGTCAATACCTTTGGTTGATAACATTTTATTTACAAAATATAGTCCACCAAAACCGGTCGCTTCAGGGCGAATCAAGGAACCACCAAATTCCAATCCTTTACCGGTAAATGTACCTGTAAATTCGCGAGTCAGCTTTTTATACATTCCAAACATGTATCCAACTTCGCGTCCCCCAACTCCAATGTCGCCGGCTGGTACATCCATATCTGGTCCTATATGTCGCCAAAGTTCCAACATAAACGCCTGACAAAAACGCATAATTTCACCGTTACTCTTTCCTCGGGGTGAAAAGTCTGAACCGCCTTTTCCACCTCCCATCGGGAGAGTTGTCAGTGCATTCTTGAATGTTTGCTCAAATCCTAAGAATTTTAAAATAGATAGATTTACGGATTCATGGAAACGAATACCTCCTTTGTATGGACCTATGGCATTATTAAACTGTACTCGATAGCCTAAATTGACTTGAACTTTTCCTTGATCGTTAACCCAAGGAACTTTGAACGTGAAAATTCTGTCTGGCTCAACTAAACGTTCTATTAACCCGGCTTTTTCAAATTCAGGATGTTGGTTGTAAATTTCTTCAATGGAGTACAATACTTCTTTTACAGCTTGCAGATATTCTGCTTCTCCGGGATGCTTGGCTTCTAGCAAAGCTATTACTTGTTTGATGTCCATATAGGTTATATCTTTAAGGTTTGAATGATAAAATGATATTTTTTTATGCTGCAAATATATTGTTTTTGGATGATAAAAACAAATAAATCGGTGTTTTTTTATTGTTTTTCTGACATTTTGTTTGTGTTGCTCATTTGAAAGTATAATAAAACGAGTTTTTTTAAAAGAGGTCGTAATCTTTTTTTTTGTATCTTCTTTGTTTTTAGAGGGAAGGTATAAAATTCTTAGCGTTCCAATTCTTTTTTTAGGGGGCAAAGTAGTTTATCTTCTCGTTCTTCAAGCGTATGCAGCCTTTTTTGTATATAAATTCTCTGTGCCGCATCAGTTTGTTTGCGGTAAGGCAAAAAGAGTACTTCAGTTCGACATATATTTTCCCCTGTCCGGCAGTAATAT